>NZ_JAMSKS010000009.1:0-238668 GCF_024436645.1 Rhodococcus sp. T9N
TTGAGCCGGTGACGTCGGGGTGCCGGCCATCGGGACCGGTCGCGGTCTTACTCGGGTGACGTCACCGGAGATTGGGGGTCAGCCGGTGAGGGCGAGGGGGATGCAGTTCATGGGCGCTACCACCAGCCGTCCTCGGAGTAGCGGCCGTCGTCGTCGAGTTTCGCCACGACGGAGTGGGCTATCGACTTCCAGAACTGCTTGCCGTCGGGACCCAACTCTTCGAATGTCGTGACGCGGCCAGGCTGCGACTCGAACGCATGCCGAGCGAGCTCGGTACAGTAGTCGTCACGCTCCTGCTCCTCTCGGCGCTCCTGTTCAGCCTGGATTCGCTTCCGTTCCGCGTCGGAAATCTTCGGCGGTAGTGGGCGATTCGGGTCGAACGCTTCGATGTATGGCACTGCAGTAACAATCGACCTGCCGCCGATTGAATTGAAAGCCTCGATCACATCGACCGGCTCGGGTTTGGGGTCCGCGTTCACGCCGCACCCCTCTCTGAAACGAGCGTCAGATGCGCTTCGTCCGGGCCGACGAGAAGCTCATCGCCGAACTGCTGGACACATCCACCACCGGTGAGTTCGCAATTCCAGTAGCCACCGTGGGCGAGGTCGGTCGTCTGGGCTGACAGGTTGTGCGCGGGGATGGGCTCGATGGTGTCGACCTCGAGACCGTCGAAGGTGCGGATCATGACGTCCACCAATCTTCTTCGAGTTCTTCGGATGGGATAGGCGTGACGGTGTAGCGTCCGCCTTCGATCTTGGTCTCAGTTCCGTCCTCGTGCAGGATGCTGGTGTCCCAACTGGCTTCGACTTCGATGTCGTGAATCTTCTCGATGCCGAAGTCCCGGAGCGGGTTACCTTTACCGACCGTGATTCGGAGGTTTGGCCCCCACTTCTCTTTCCACTGCTCATGGCTGTCGGTGATCTTCTGCAGGATCTTCACCAGTTGCTCGCCCTGGCTTGCGTCGTCACTCATGACAACCTCCCATCGGCGAGAGTGACTATCGTCCACACCACGACAACCCAGGCAGCGAGACCGAAGATGGCGGTGAGGATGGTGGCTCGGATTGCGTTGATGGTCATGCCGCTTCTCCTTGTCGTTCCTGTGCGGCGATGTTGTCCACTGCTGACTGGAATGCGCGACGGGCAACTGCGATCTGGTCGGAGTTCCAAACTGGAAAGGTTGCGCGAACCTTCTGGAACGAGGCCTCGTACTCAGGAGTCCAAGGCGCACGCTTGGGGAGATGTGGGGTTCTCACGATTTCCCCTCCTCGTCAGGCCAAGTAATCAGCGAGGAAGACTGAACCACGCACTCAGCTCCGTAGCGCCGCAACAGGTTTGCACGCTTGTTTGCCGTAGTACGTGACCGGTACTCCTTGTTCTTCCATACCGGCCAAATGAACTCGGCCGTACCAAGCATTTCGACATAGTTGCCTTCAGGCTTCCATCCAGCAGGCTCCCAACCTGGAACTGGCCCGCCGATAACCTCACCCTCCGCTGTTTCCGCTTCCCAGTGCGAACCTTCGGGCATCTTCGTAACCACGACGCGATAAAGGTGAGTGCTCATGCTGCGGGTCCGATCGCTCGCGGAAGTTCGAGAGTGCCATTGGCTTCGACATGTTTCGTGATCCACTTCCACGCGATGTCTTGCCCCTTGGGTAGAAGTCGAGTGGTCGCGTACGGATATCCGTCCTCACTGGTGCCTTTGTCTGTCCATGCCCACCCGCTAGCGACAGCATGCGCAGTTGCGTGCCCTGTGTCCGACCGCTCCCCTCCGATGGTCATGCCCCGATGGGTCAGGAACGAGAAGACGTGAGCCTGCAGAATTCGGATGCCATGAATCTTCTTCCCCCATGCCTGAACCTCGCGGGCGAACTCTTGGCGGTGCACAGACTTCGTAGATGCAGAGTGCGCTTCAGCCTTGGCGACAAGCGGGGCATCATGCTCGACCTTCGCGGCCAACTGCTTACGCTCTCCGTCGATGCGCTTGATCGTGGCCGCAGCCTCGAGAACGGCGACCGCTAAGAGTTCTTCACCTTCGAGTGTCGGCTTCGGTGATACCTCCGCTTCGCGAGTGCGGATCGCGAAGTACGACTGCGCTGCTGCAACCTCAGGCTTGTTCGGGTCGCCGTTCATTGCAACGAGGTAGGCGGCGAAGCGAGAGAGCTCGAAATCCTCGGCAGGTTTGGTGGATGAGATTTTGGTGGATCCCCCAAAATTGCCACTCACGTCGTGTCCCTGGTTTGCGGCCGACTTCATTGCGCGATCAATCGGCACCCTGAACTCGCGCCATGCGCCGTAGCCCATGACAGACATGAGGTCTCGAGCCGACCAGAACTCCGAGCCATCGGGTCGAACCTGGCGGATCGAATCGAAGGGCGATTTACTGGAGAGCAAAGTAAGATCAGTCATGATTTTCCTTTCGCGGGATTTTCACTGGCCGTCATCTGTTCGAGCAGGTGGCGGCTTTTTCTATGCGGGAACCTTCTCACCAACGCTGCACACAGCACTTGCAACAGTGGACCTGGCTTCAATCGCATGGGCCTCGAAGAGGTCCTCCCAGGGGACGCCCAGGCGACCAGCTAGCGCGACAGCGAAGTCCTCGGTGATGTTTTTCAAGTCACCCTTCTCGACTAGCGAAATGGCGTTCTGGCTCTTTTTGCACAAAAAGGCGAGCTCGCGCTGGCTGTAGTTGCACCGCTTCCTCCATCTCCGGATCTGGCCGGGGTCTTTGACCCTCATCCATATGTCCTTTCGTCGAACAGGTGGTCGTACTCGTCTCATCATGCTCTCCCTTGCTCGTCTTGACAAGTAGAGTACACAGCTTTTGTCATGCACTTGTCAAGACGTTGCGGTAAACACGCTCTCTGGCCTGCAATGATGGTCTTGTTACTTGTCGCCAAATTTGTTGCAGCAGCTACCACAAGCAACAACCAGTAGGGGAACGTATTCACCATGAACGAGGTCGACAGTCTTCAAGGCTTGATCGGGAAAGCTCGCAGGGAGCGGGCGACATCGATCCGCCAACTGGCAATGCAGGCAAAGGCGGCCGGCTACAAGATCGTCGGCACAACGCTTAATGCGATCGAGAGCGGGACCTACAAGTCCACTCCATCGGATGACACCATCCGAGCGATTGCATGGCTGGCCGGCGTTGGCGACGAGACTGCGTTCATGGCAGCTGGGCGTCGCGTACCGGGGCCTCCGTTTGCAGCGGAGCTACCCCCAGGCGTTGATGACCTGTCGCCGAAAGAGCGCGATGCAGTAATCGGACTGCTTCGCGTACTGGTAGCGCAACGACAGGAGTTAAGTAATGAAGACACGAGCACGCAGGACGCGACGAGCGATTCGACGACTGATGGAAAAGCTGGGACTCGCGGAACCCCCATGAAACCGAAACATCCCGACAATGTCAGGCAGTTGACTCGACCGAATCAACCTAAAGAGGTTGACGACGATTTCGACAACACAGCACCGCCGCCAGAGGCGCTCGACTTTGTGGCCCGGGAGACTCCTCCCGGCTACAAAAAGGGCTACGACATCGACCTCGAAGACGATGATTCTTAGTAGATAGAAGCGCCTGTGACCTGCACTACATCTGTGTAATTCCTGTTCACAGCTACTTTCTTGTCGGTGGCCGACCCTACGGTCCGATCCATGACAACGAATTCGAGGTGGCACCCATGGCGCACGCTCCGCGATCACCATCCCGACTACGTCGTTATCTGCAGCCACCGACTGCACCGATCGCGGATGGCGTATCAACACGGCAAACGGATCTGGCTCTGCTCCACGCTGAGTCAGGCTGAGCGGCGATGCACCCTCACGCACGAGATCATCCATCTCGAGCGTGGGCCTTGCCCTCCCGGCTTAGCTGCGGCACGCCGGGAGGAGGACGTCGTCAATGAACTCACCGCCCGCAGGCTCATCACCGCAGACGCATTGATCAATGCGTTTCGGTGGCAACCGCACCCCAATCCTGCCGACATGGCAGAGGAGCTGTGGGTCGATGTGCCGACGCTCGACACGCGAATCCGCACCCTCTCACCGTTTGAGGTGGCCGACCTCGAACACAAGCTCGATGGCGATTGGAGCTATCCATGGATTGGCAATTAAGCCGACCGAAGCGGCGGAAAGGTAAATCCGGCGCGAGGTGTGTAGTCGATGTCATCGTGAGTGAACCGTCGAGTTCCCACAGTTGACCTATTGATGGCGATAGTCATCATCGAGCGGACGACTTCGCGCTTCTGTGTGATCGACATGGCAAGCCAGTGGGTTGCAGCCTCAGGCCCCGCCAAGTGTGCAAGCAGGGGTGACCGCGCAGAGTTTCGGGCAGTATCCTCGGCGACCTCAATTCGATCACGGACTGAACGCTCGTATTCCGCGAGCGTCTCCAGGCTGATGCCCAAGCTGTGAGCCTTTCGTGCATACTCCTTCAGCTCCCCGCGAAGTCGGGACGCCTCGTTGAACGCCTCCCTTCCTTGGTCTGACCTACTTGCACTCATCGGCTCGAAGTTCGGCGGATACATGGCCATGTCGACGATCAATTCCTCAACAAAGTCGTCGATCTCATCGGACCGTCGCGTGATGCAGTAATTGTCCACGCACGCATACCGCGAGCTGTTGCGCCCCTTCGGGCTCAGGAACCTGACAACACTGCCGCACACGCCACAGGTGGCGATGCCGGTCAGGAGATGTCTCGGTTCGCAGCCTCGGTGGGTTGCGCGGGCCGGATCGGTCAGGATCGCAACAAGACGCTGATGCTCCTGCTCGGTGGCGACGGCCTCCCAATTGCCTTTGCCGATCACCTTGCCCTGGTGAACCATCAACCCGGCATAGGCGGGACGAAGGATCATCACCCGCATTCGCTGCGCCCTCCAGGTCCCCGCCGAATTCTTTTGGTTCGAAGGTGCCGGCACTCCGCGCTCGATGAGGTCACGTGTGATCACCCAGAGGGATTCACCATCGAGGACGCGGTCATAGATTTCTCGGACGATCGGAGCTTCATTCTCGTCAAGGACCCATCGCTCGGTAGCGCCGGTTCGCATGCTGAATTGGCGCCGGTACCCATACGACAAACGTCCGAGCGGACGACCTTCGAGAGCTGCTGATCGCTTGGCGCGAAGGACACGTTCGCGTGTCTGCTCCGCTTCCTTCTCTGCAATGAGAGCATCGAGTCCGGTACTGAATCGGTCATCGCCGCGGGACGGGTCATAGAGTCGGCCGGAGTAGGACCAGAGCACTCCACGCTCGGCACACAGGTCGCGTAGTTCGACGTATGCCTTCATGTCGCGCTGCGCTCGGGAGGCTTCCCACATCACCAGGACGTCACCCTTGGTGAGCACTTCAGTGAGCCGTCGATACGCGGGCCGATCCTTGCCGGAATGTCGGCTGGCTCCGATATCGTTGTCGGTAAGAACCTCTGCGACATCCCAACCTTCACGCTCGCAAATTGCGCGGCAGTCGACCTCCTGTTCCGACACGGAACGGCCTTTACCTGCAGCATCGGACGAGACTCGGGTGTAAATGACTGCGCGCATGTCGTGACTGTATCGGAACCTATAAACACATCTCGTCGAAGCCGGCGATCCTGTCGAGATCAGCGCCATCCGAACCACGAACAGCGGCATGGGCTTTCACGGCTTCTACCGTCCGACGGAATGACAGGGAATCATGCCCGAGAACAAGCGCGAATCACCGCCGATCATCACAGCCGTAGCCGTCAACCGCGCCGGAACCATCGCGGTCCGCGCCACGGAGCACGCCGTGCCCGTGGACCTGCGGATCAGCCAGGACGAACTGCGGTACGGCGGGCAGCGGTTGGCGCAACAGATACTCACGCTGTGTTCGAAAGCAGCAATCGAAGCCGGCGCCCGCCATCGTGTGGAGCTCGAGGAGACCGGAGTCCCGGCAGCGATCCTCGATCGGCTCGGTCTACCGACCCGAGACGAACTGGCCGATGTCGACGCCGCCGAGGGCCAGAACCTTCCGTCGAGCTGGATGCGTTCGATATGAGCGAGATTGATCGAATCATGGAGCTGGCGAAACACCGGACGGGACTCTTGCAGGACGCCGTCGACGGGGTCGGCGCTCTGCGGGTAGTCGTCTCGAGCGAGGGTGGGATAGTCACGGCGACTGTCGACGGGCTGGGCGCTCTGGTCGACCTACGGATCACCGACGCAATCACCGCGATGAATTCTCAGACGGTGGCCGCATTGACGGTGGCCACGATTCACCAGGCAGTTCAACAGTCCAACGACGAACGCGAGCGACTGGTCAGTGAGCTCCGAGTAGCCCTGAAACAAACGTGACGAACCCCCGCTATGCCTTTCGCGCTGCGGTGGATAGGCTTCCGCCCATGGCTGGAGACATCGTCCCTATCGAAATCGGACTCACCGACGGAGACCTCGTCACTTTGTGGGCACCTCGCTGGCGCGAGGGCGACGACGAGTGGGAAGCGTTTCTCGGCCATGAGGAAGACCTCTACGGGTTCTCCTCCGTCGCGGAACTCGCGGCCTTCATCCGAACGGACTCCGACAACGACCTGGTCGAGCATCCGGCGTGGGCCGTCGTCTCCGGACTGTCGGCAGCCGAGTTGGAACCGGAAGAGAACTTCACGTTCGACTTCGTCGGCGTGCCGGAACTGGCCGCAGGTGACCCTGAGGCACTGGTGGTCTCGGAACTCGAAGACACCCTGAACATGGCTCGCAACATCGGTGAGGTGTGCGAACTCGACGCGGTCATCCGCTTCTTCAGCGGCCATCCGGTACTCGGCGCGCTTGCCACCGGCGCCGGCACCTTCGAAGGCCGCGAAGGCCTGGAGCTGTGGGACCAGGTCGGCGCTGCGATCGTCAAGGACTGGGACGCCGTTCTCGACGCCATCGACAAGGTGGTCACCTCCCCGAAGGTCGATGCAGCTGCTGTGGCGGTCGCCGAAGCTGAACTGCTCGCTGCCGCCGAGAACACCGTCGACGCCGACGATGTCGCCGAGGAGGGCGAGGACGAGGAATTCGACGAAGACGACCTCGAAGAGGACGAAGACGAAGTCGAGACCTTCTGGGGCGAGGTCGGTGTCGACCCGATCCGCATCATCACCTCGGCCGAGACGTTCTACACTCTGCGCTGCTACATGGGAGATCAGGCGATCTTCCTCGGCAAGGACGGACTGATCACCGTCTTCCGTAGCGAGCGCGCACTCGCTCGCTACCTCGCCGACAACCACGAACACGATCTCTCGCAGGTCAGTACGTACGGCGAAATTCAGAATGCGGCCGTCGACGGTTCACTCGAAATCGAGGTCACGGACGAGAACGTCTACGTTCTGCCCGGTATCGCCGACGACCTCGCCCAGGGCCCGGACGTCGTAGATGCCGAGCAGCTGGAACTCGCCGTCGAATTGTTCACCGATGCAGCAGATTTCGCCGACGACGACTCCACCGAGGAGGCTCTGTCCGCGTCGAACGAGCTGGGTTGGTACGTCTCGTACCTCCTCAACCCCGATCCGTCGCGGATGGCTCCGAGTGCGCCGTTCACCAAGGAATCCGAGGCCTGGCGCGAACTCGAGCGCGAGTTCGAGGCCCGGCTTCGATCTGAGTAGTCGGGCGCACGTCATCTAGCCGATGAGCACGGCGTAGCCCGGCTTGATGACGTCGTCGATCAACGCGAGGCGCTCGTCGAACGGGATGAAGGCCGACTTCATCGCGTTGATGGTGAAGCGTTCGAGATCGGTCCATCCGTAACCGAAGGTCTCGACCAACGCGGCCATTTCCCGGCTCATGGTGGTGTCGCTCATCAGCCTGTTGTCGGTGTTGACGGTCACTCGGAAGCGCAAGTCCGCCAAGAGTCCGAACGGATGGTCTGCCAGGGCGGCTACGGCTCCGGTCTGCACGTTCGAACTCGGGCACAGTTCCAGGGGAATGCGCATGTCACGGACGTAGTTCGCGAGCCGACCCAACTCTGCCCCACCTTGCACTCCTACGTCGATGTCGTCCACGATCCGCACGCCGTGGCCCAACCGATCCGCTCCGCAGAAGGCGATGGCTTCGTGGATCGACGGCAACCCGAAAGCCTCACCCGCGTGGATCGTGAAGTGAGCGTTCGCATCACGCATGTACTCGAACGCGTCGAGGTGCCGGCTCGGTGGGTTACCGGCCTCGGCGCCGGCGATGTCGAACCCGACCACTCCGCGGTCCCGGAATCGCACCGCGAGTTCGGCGATCTCCCGCGACCGGGCGGCATGCCTCATCGCCGTCAGGAGACAGCCGATGCGGACCTCCCGTCCCGCGACCCTGGCAGCGGATTCGCCGGCCCGGAAACCTTCGAGAACGTGCTCGACGACCTCGTCCAAACTCAGGCCTTGTTCCAGGTGCTGCTCGGGCGCAAAACGGACCTCGGCATAGACGACGTTGTCGTCGGCCAGATCCTCGGCACACTCACGTGCCACCCGTGCGAGCCCTTCGGGGGTCTGCATCACGGCGACTGTGTGCGCGAACGTTTCGAGGTAGAGCTCGAGCGATCCACTGTCAGCGGCAGTTCGGAACCATTGCGCCAGTTCGTATGCCGTATTCGCCGGCAGCTCGTCGTAGCCACATTGCTCGGCCAGTTCGAGAACGGTCTCGGGTCGGAGTCCTCCGTCGAGATGATCGTGGAGAAGAACTTTGGGTGCGCTGCGGATCGTGGTCAACTCCGGTGCGTTCATTCGCCAACGCTAACGCGAATCACCCACAATTCGCTCGATGAGCAACGGTCGCGAAACGGTGTCGGAATCGGTCCCGATCGACCATCCACCGCCGAGGCTTCGTCGCGCTGCATCAAATCTCTCGGGAGTGTCGGTGTGCAATGTCATCAACGTCTGCCCGGCACGGACCACGTCGCCAGGCTTTGCATGCATCTCGATGCCGGCACCGGCCTGAACGGCTTCGCCCTGCCGTTCGCGTCCGGCTCCCAGTTTCCAGGCCGCGATGCCCACCGCCATGGCGTCGAGTCGGGTCAGTACGCCGTCTCGGTCCGCGGTGACGACGTCGCTGTGCCGGGCCACCGGCAGCGTCGCGTGTGGGTCCCCACCTTGGGCGGCGATCATCGCGCGCCACCGGTCCATGGCTGTGCCGTCGGCCAGTTTGTCGGCGGGGTCGATACCGTCGATCCCGGCCGCTGACAGCATCTCCCGCGCCAGGACCAGGGTCAGCTCGACGACGTCCGACGGCCCGCCGCCTGCCAGCACCTCGACGGATTCACGTACCTCGAGGGCGTTGCCCGCCGTCAATCCGAGCGGGGTGTCCATCCCGGTGATGAGAGCGCTTGTACGCACGCCGGCGTCGTTGCCAAGCTCGACCATCGTGCGTGCCAACTCTCGCGCGTCGCCGAGGTCCTTCATGAACGCTCCGGAACCGACCTTGACGTCGAGCACCAGGGCGCCGGTTCCCTCGGCAATCTTCTTGCTCATGATCGAACTTGCGATCAGCGGAATGGATTCCACCGTTCCGGTCACGTCGCGCAGCGCGTAGAGCTTCTTGTCCGCGGGGGCCAGATTCGCTCCGGCAGCGCAGATCACCGCGCCGATTTTCGGATCCGAGAGAATGTCGACCATCTCCGTCGCCGTGAGCTCGGCTCGCCAACCTGGAATGGCCTCGAGCTTGTCGAGAGTTCCACCGGTGTGGCCGAGTCCGCGGCCCGACAACTGCGGGACTGCAAGACCACAGGCAGCGACGAGGGGTGCGAGCGGAAGGGTGATCTTGTCCCCCACTCCACCGGTCGAATGCTTGTCGACGGTGGGCAGCGGCAAGTCCGAAAAGTCCATCCTCCCGCCGGATTCGATCATCGCCTCGGTCCATCGACCGGTCTCTGCTCGCGACATTCCGCGGAAGTAGATCGCCATCGCGAGCGCCGACATCTGCTCGTCGCCGACGATCCCCTGTGTGAACGCCTGAACTATCCAGTCGATCTCGGTTCCCGACAGCTCGCGGCCGTCACGCTTGGCGCCGATGATGGAAACTGCGTCAAACATGGCGGAGCCCCTCTGCTTGTTCCGGCCCGAAAGCATCAGGCAACAGCTCGCTCAGCGGCTTGAACCCACTGCTCGTGTCGACAAGCATCTCACCCCCGCCGTGCTCGAGGAGAAGCTGTCTGCACCGGCCGCACGGCATCAGAATCGAGCCCTTCGCGTCGCAGCACGTGAAGGCAAGCAGCCGGCCACCCCCGGTGGCGGCCAAGTTACCGACGAGTCCACATTCGGCACACAGGCTCAAACCGTATGAGACATTTTCCACATTGCATCCTGAGACGATCCGACCATCGTCTACCAGGGCCGCTGCACCCACCGCGTACCCCGAGTACGGCGCATAGGCGTGCCGCATGACCACTTGCGCGTTGTGCCGCAACAACTTCCAGTCGATGTCACCCATGGTTCGTTATCCAATCACGCCGACTGAATGGATGCAGAAACCACGCCGAAACCGTCTCGGCGAGATTGGAAAGGCAAACCTTACAAAGAGTTTGGTACGCGTACGAATCCCGCATCTGATTAGTTCCCGGTTTCACATAGGTTTAGAGTCTGAGTCAAGTCGGTTCAGGATCCCGTCGAGCCCGGGCTGAGGTACATCGAAGCTCTCTGCAGGCTCGACGCGTCCACCAATGACGTTGGAGGCACAGCACTCGATGAGTACTACGACTGAAGCCGCTCCTCAGAAGGAGCGCACGAGGTCGCTTTACCGGGGCGACCCCGGAATGTGGTCCTGGGTTCTACACCGGATCACAGGCGTCGCTACTTTCTTCTTCCTATTCGTACACGTTCTCGATACGGCACTCGTTCGGGTCAATCCCGATACGTACGACGCCGTCATCGACACGTACAAGAACCCCCTCGTCGGCCTCATGGAGATCGGCCTCGTCGGCGTAGTCCTCTACCACGCCCTCAACGGCGTGCGCGTGATGTTGGTGGACTTCTGGTCGAAGGGCCCGAAGTACCAGCGCGTCATGCTCTGGACCATTCTGACGATCTGGTTCCTGGTGATGATCCCAGGCGCCGGACGCATCCTCATCAACATGTTTGCGGAGCACTGACATGGCGACTACTCACGGACCCGAAGCCAAGAGCCTGGGCACCTCATACGACCGTCCCGCAAGCCTGGACAACCCGCGGTCCCCGCGCGCGAAGGCTCGGAACAACTTCGAGTTGTACGCATGGCTCTTCATGCGCTTCTCCGGCGTCGCCCTGATCGTTCTGGTCCTGGGCCACATGTTCATCATGCTGATGCTCGACGGTGGCGTTCACCGTTTGAACTTCGCGTTCGTCGCAGGTCGCTGGTCCAGCCCGTTCTGGCAGTTCTGGGATCTGACGATGTTGTGGCTGGCACAGCTGCACGGCGGTAACGGTCTGCGCACGGTCATCGCGGACTACTCCCGCAAGGACTCCACGCGCTTCTGGCTGACCACGATCCTCGTTCTCTCGATGATCCTGATCATGGGCCTGGGCACGTACGTCATCTTCACCTTCGACCCCAATATCTCGGCGAGCTAGGGGAGCACAGACTTCATGCAGGAACATCGTTATGACGTGGTCATCGTCGGCGCCGGTGGCGCAGGCATGCGTGCGGCAATCGAAGCTGGCCCCCGTGCCCGCACGGCCGTACTGACCAAGCTCTACCCCACCCGCAGCCACACCGGCGCGGCCCAGGGCGGCATGTGTGCCGCACTGGCGAACGTGGAGGAAGACAACTGGGAGTGGCACACCTTCGACACCGTCAAGGGCGGCGACTACCTCGCCGACCAGGACGCCGTCGAGATCATGGCCAAGGAGGCCATCGATGCGGTGCTCGACCTCGAGAAGATGGGTCTGCCGTTCAACCGCACGCCCGAAGGCAAGATCGACCAGCGTCGATTCGGTGGCCACACACGCGACCACGGCAAGGCACCCGTCCGCCGTGCGTGTTACGCCGCCGACCGCACCGGTCACATGATCCTGCAGACGCTCTACCAGAACTGCGTCAAGCACGACGTCGAGTTCTTCAACGAGTTCTACGCGCTCGACATCGCCATCACCGAGACCGAGGACGGCCCGGTTGCCACCGGTGTCATCTGCTACGAGCTCTCGACCGGCGAGCTGCACATCTTCCACGCCAAGTCGATCGTCTTCGCGACCGGCGGCTCGGGACGCATGTACAAGACGACGTCCAACGCGCACACCCTCACCGGTGACGGCATGGGCATCATCTTCCGCAAGGGCCTGCCCCTCGAGGACATGGAGTTCCACCAGTTCCACCCGACAGGACTCGCCGGTCTCGGCATCCTGATCTCGGAAGCCGTCCGCGGTGAAGGTGGCATTCTCCGTAATGCCGACGGTGAACGCTTCATGGAGCGTTACGCACCCACCATCAAGGACCTCGCTCCGCGTGACATCGTGGCTCGTTCGATGGTCCTCGAGGTTCTCGAAGGCCGCGGCGCCGGCCCGAACAAGGACTACGTCTACATCGACGTGACGCACATCCCCGAGGAAGTTCTCGACGAGAAGCTCCCCGACATCATGGAGTTCTCGCGCACCTACCTCGGCGTGGACCCCGTCAAGGAGCCCGTGCCCGTCTACCCGACGTGCCACTACGTCATGGGCGGTATCCCCACCAAGATCAACGGTGAGGTGCTGCGCAACAACGACGAGATCGTCAAGGGTCTGTACGCGGCCGGCGAATGCGCCTGTGTCTCCGTACACGGTGCAAACCGTCTCGGTACCAACTCGCTCCTCGACATCAACGTGTTCGGCCGTCGCGCCGGCATCGCTGCCGCCGAGTACGCGAACTCCACCGAGTTCGTCGACATGCCGGAAACCCCGGCCGCGATGGTCGAAGACTGGGTCGGCGTCATCCTGTCCGATCACGGCCACGAGCGCGTTGCGGACATCCGCACCGAGCTGCAGCAGTCGATGGACAACAACGCCTCCGTCTTCCGCACCGAAGAGCGCCTCACCCAGGCTCTCAAGGATGTGCGTGCTCTCAAGGAGCGCTACAACCACATCACGGTCCAGGACAAGGGCAAGCGCTACAACAGCGACCTGCTCGAGGCCATCGAGCTGGGCTTCCTCCTCGAAATGGCAGAGGTCACCGTCGTCGGCGCCCTCAACCGCAAGGAATCGCGCGGCGGCCACGCTCGCGAGGACTTCCCGGATCGCAACGACGCCGAGTACATGAAGCACACGATGGCGTACAAGGAGGGTGACGGCCTGCTCTCCGACATCCGTCTGGACTACAAGCCGGTGATCCAGACCCGCTACGAGCCGATGGAGCGTAAGTACTGATGTCTGCGCCTGCTGTAGATGCACCCAAACTCCCCGCTGTTCCCGAGGGGGCCGTCATGGTCACTCTCAAGATCGCGCGGATGAATCCCGAATCGGGCGAGGGCCAGCACTGGGACAGTTTCCAGGTCCCGGCACTGCCCACCGACCGTCTGCTCAACCTGCTGCTGTACGTAAAGGGTTACCTCGACGGCACCCTCACGTTCCGTCGCAGCTGCGCACACGGAGTCTGTGGATCGGACGCGATGCGGATCAACGGTGTGAACCGTCTGGCCTGCAAGCTGCTGATGAAGGACATGCTGCCCAAGGACGGCAAGCCGGTCACCATCACGGTCGAGCCCATCAAGGGCCTGCCCGTCGAGAAGGACCTGGTTGTCGATATGGAGCCCTTCTTCGACGCATTCCGCGCCGTGAAGCCGTTCCTCATCACCAGTGGCAACGAGCCCACTCGTGAGCGCATCCAGAGCCAGCACGACCGTGCTCGTTTCGACGACACCACCAAGTGCATCCTCTGCGCATGCTGCACCACGTCGTGCCCCGTGTACTGGAGCGACGGCAGCTACTTCGGTCCCGCTGCCATCGTGAACGCACACCGGTTCATCTTCGACAGCCGTGACGAGGCCGCTTCCGAGCGTCTCGACATCCTGAACGACAAGGACGGCGTGTGGCGTTGCCGCACCACGTTCAACTGCACCGACGCGTGCCCCCGCGGCATCCAGGTGACAAAGGCTATTCAGGAAGTCAAGCGAGCACTGCTCTTCGCTCGATAGTCAGGCCTTCGGCCCTGTGCGCGGTTAGGGAGTCTCCGGACTCCTTGACCGCGCACAGCTATGTCGGGGGCATGTTGAGCGGTGTCACGACTTGGACCGGTGACGTCGTAAAGCCGAAGTGAGCGCCCATGGCGCCGTGTTCCTTCATGACCACCTGACAGGCAGTGCGAACATCCGCACGCAGATCGTGGTGGAGCACCGCCGATATTCGCTTCTCCCCCAGCAACTTTCGATTGTCACCGTCGAGATCGTGGGCGATGAAGACACTGCACTCCCGGTTCAATTCTTCGAACGCGTCGACCGTGGCCAGGTTGCCACCACCGATCGAATACACGGCACGGATCTGCGGATCGGATTCGAGTGCCGCTCGCACCAATTTCCTACTCGTCTGATCCAGACCGTCACTGTTCGGAATGTCGATCAACCGTCGATGCGGAGCCGAGACTCGCATGGCGGAGCGAAATCCCATCTCCCGTTCTTCCTCCCCGCGGAAGAACCCACTGCTCATGCTGACCAGCACGTTGCCTTCCCGATCCCCCAGCCACTGATCTATCAAGTACGCGGCGGTGGCTCCAGCGGCTCGGTTGTCGATGCCGATGTAGGCGGCTCGCCTGCTGCTGGCAACGTCGGTCACCAACGTGACGACCGGAATCCTTGCCGCCACCAACCGGTCGATCGCCGCCACGACTTCCGGAGTGTCGGGAGCCTTGACGATGACTCCGTGGGAGCCACGCCGGCGAATCTTGTCGAGCGTCGACGTCATCGCTTCTACCGAACCGGTTTCACGAAAGTGAAACCTGGAACGAACTACAGCGGGTGCAAGGGTGGGCAGTTCGGCCTCGAGCGCGTCACGGACGGCGTCGGAAAACCTTGCAGGAGTTTGCAACACGACGTCGACGATGAACGTGCGACCGACCAGTTTCAGTTGCGAGCGTTGACGTTCCAGGTCCGTGATCGCCTGGCGAACCTCCGATCGTGTGCCGTCGCGAACTCCAGGACGGTCGTTGAGCACCCGGTCGACGGTGGCCTCACTCAGGCCCGACTGCTGAGCGATCTCCCGTACTTTGAATCGATGCGCCACAACTACCTCACGATGATGGATATTTGATGGTTTTTTGCTGTTGCTCGAGGTCTTCGTCACAGCCAGACTAAACCCATGACTTCTACGCCGGGCGTAACCAGGCCCGCACTCCTGGCCGACACCGTCTTACTGGTCAGTGGCGGCTCGCAAGGCGTCGGCGCCGGAATCGTACGCGCCGCAGTCCGTGAGGGCGCTCAGGTGGCTTTCACCGGCCGACGCCCGGACGTCGGAAAGGCTCTCGAGACAGAACTTCCGGGAACTCACTTCATCGAAGCCGATGTGGCACAGACGGATTCCGCGCTCGACAGCGTGGCCGAGACGATCTCTCACTTCGGCCGCGTGGATGCTCTGGTCAATTCCGCCGGGCTCACTTCACGCGGAACGCTGCTCGACACCACCGAAGAACTCTTCGACCAGCACATCGCGGTGAACCTTCGCGGTCCGTTCTTCACGATGCAGGCAACAGTCAAAGACATGCGCGAGCGTGCGGTCCCCGGGTCCATCGTCAACATCATCTCCACGTCCGAACTCGGCGGGCAGCCGTATCTCGCGCCGTACGTGGCAGCGAAGGCCGGGCTGGCGGGGCTGACCCGCAACGCGGCCCATGCGCATCGCTGGGATCGTATCCGGATCAACGGTCTCGACATCGGGTGGACACAGACCGAGGGTGAAGACCTCACGCAGAGAGCTTTTCACGACGCTGGTGACGACTGGCAGGAACGCGCGGGCAGCACCCTCCCCATGGGCAAGCTCGGACAGGTCGACGAAATCGCCGACTTCGTCGTCTTCCTGCTCTCCGATCGCAGCGGAGTCGTGACGGGTTCGATCATCGACTGGGACCAGAACGTCTTCGGAGGGCTGGACTGATGGGCGCTCGCATCGGAGTCGTCGGCCTCGGACGAATCGGCAGCTACCACGCCCGAAATCTACTGACGCTAAACGGCGTCGACGCACTGGTTGTCACCGATGTCGACGCACGTCGAACCTCGGACGTGGCAAGCGAACTCGACGTGGAGTCCGCTGCCGATCCCGACGCGCTTCTAGCGTCAAGCATCGACGGCGTTCTGATCGCCGCGTCGTCGAGTTCACATGCCGATTTGATCGAAGCCGCTGTCCGCCGAGACATCCCGACGTTCTGCGAAAAGCCGGTAGCAGACTCCATCGAATCCTCCGTTCGTGTACTCGCGACTGCCGAGCAGACGTCGGTGCCAGTCCAGATCGGATTTCAGCGCCGATTCGACCCGTCATTTGTGGCGGCGTACGACGCGGTTCGATCTGGAGAACTCGGTTGGATCCACACTCTCCGATCGACCACCCTCGACCCCGCTCCCCCGCCGATCTCGTACATCGAACACTCCGGCGGCATCTTCCGCGACTGCTCGATCCACGACTTCGACATCGTCCGGTGGATCAGCGGCCGCGAAGTCACCACTGTTTTTGCCACCGGCTCGAATCAGGGTGATCGCGGGATCGCCGATGCCGGTGACGTCGACACCGCCGCAACGGTTCTCACTTTCGAAGGCGGAACCATCGCGGTCGTGTCGAATACCCGCTACAACGGCCGCGGCTACGACTGCCGACTCGAGGTACTCGGCTCGGCGGACTCCGTCGTTGCCGGGCTGGACGACCGCTTGCCACTCCGCTCTCTCGACCCCGAAACATCGTTCCCCTCGAAGGAGCCGTACACGTTCTTCATGGACCGCTTCACGTCCGCCTACCGTGCGGAACTCGAAGCATTCCTCGGCGTTGTCGCCGGGCGTCGGGAATCACCGTGCACGCCCGCAGATGCGGTCGAGTCGGCCTGGATCTCCGAAGCTGCAACGCACTCTCTGCGCGAGGGTCGGCCCGTCACGATCACCGAAGTCAAAGATCTGTTCCTTCACGACAAGAATGAGGCACACACATGAGCACTCCTCGCATCGCCGGCGCACCGATCTCCTGGGGCGTGTGCGAAGTCCCGGGCTGGGGCTACCAGCTCGACCCTGCGCAAGTCCTCCGGGAAACGCGCGAAGTCGGTCTGGCGGCAACGGAAATCGGACCAGAGGGCTTTCTGCCGACTGCACCCGCCGAAATGGCCAAGGTGCTCGCGGATCACGATCTGAGCGCAGTCGGCGGGTTCGCACCGGTACTGCTGCATGATCGCGATCATGATCCGGTTCCCGGCATCTCCCCCATCCTCGATGGTTTCGTCGCCTCGGGTGCCGAAGTTTTGGTCCTGGCCGCCGCGACGGGTTCCGACGGCTACGATTCACGCCCGGAACTGGACGAGCAGAGTTGGAAAACCCTGCTGCACAATCTCGATCGCCTCACCGACGCCGCGGCCGAGCGCGGAATCAGGGCAGTTGTCCACCCTCACGTCGGAACGATGATCGAGCAGCGCGACGAGGTCCTGCGAGTGCTCGACGGCTCGGCCATCCCCCTGTGCCTGGACACCGGCCACCTGTTGATCGGCGGCACCGATCCGGTCGACCTGGCGCGTCAAGCTCCCGAGCGCATCACCCACGTGCATCTCAAGGACGTCGACGATGCCCTCGCATCACGCGTTCGCAGAGGTGAGCTCACCTACACCGACGGCGTGAAGGCGGGAATGTACCGTCCACTCGGTGGCGGCGACGTCGACATCGCCGGTGTCACAGCCATATTGCAGCGCCACGGTTTCGACGGGTGGTACGTGCTCGAGCAGGACACCATTCTGGCCGAAGCGCCGTCGGACGAGGGACCGGTGCGCGATGTGCGAGCGAGCGTCGAGTATCTGCGGTCGGTTCTGTGACACCTCCTACCCCGCTGCGGATAGGCATTCTGGGAGCCTCACGCATCGCCGAGAACGCGATGATCAAACCTGCAACGGCCACCGGGCACCGCCTGGTGGCCGTTGCCGCACGCGACCCCGAGCGGGCCAGAGCCTATGCGGCCCAGCATGGGATCGAACGGGTGGTCGGTTCGTACGCCGAGCTGATCTCGGATCCGGAGGTGGATGTCGTCTACAACGCGCTGCCCAACAGCCTGCACGGACCGTGGAATCTCGCCGCCGTTCAGGCCGGCAAGCACGTGCTGACGGAGAAACCGTTTTCGAGCAACGCGGTGGAAGCGCGTGCTGTAGCCGAGGCAGCACGCGCGAGCGGCGTGACGCTGCTCGAGGGGTTCCACTACCTCTTTCATCCGGTGAACCGGCGCCTGCTGGATCTGGTTCGAAGCGGCGCCGTCGGCGCGGTCACTCGGGTGGAAACCGTACTGCGGATGCCCACACCACCCGAGAACGACCCGCGGTGGGAGCTCGCCTTGGCAGGCGGGTCACTGATGGACCTGGGCTGCTACGGGTTACATGCTTCCCGGACGCTGAGTGACGTCTGTGGTGGTGCGCCAGTGGTGACCGAGACCCGCCACGAGGAATATGCTCCGAGGGTTGATTCGTGGTTCGACATCGAACTCGAATACCCCAGCGGCGCCACGGCATCCGTGGTGACCACGATGTTGGACGAGCGGTATCACTTCATCTTCCGAGTATTCGGCACTGAAGGAGACGTCCTGGTACACAACTTCCTGCAGCCGGACATCGACGACCGTGTCTCCGTCACGGCCGGTGGGCGCACGAGCGTCGAGCATCTGGGCACGAAGTCGTCGTACACCTATCAACTCGAAGCGTTCGCCGATCATCTGTCCGGGGTCTCGGCGCTGCCGATCGGGCCGGGCGACGCGGTAGCCAACATGACGATGATCGACGAGGCGTACATGCATTCCGGCCTCGGGGTTCGGCCGACGACCATCCTGTGACGAAACGACTACAGCCTCGGTTCGATTCGAACCGAGGCTGTAGTCGCGAGGTTTTGATCTAGCGGCGAAGCTCGTGGGTCAGCGTCTCGAGCTCGTCACCGCCCGCCATCTCCTTGGTCAGTTCTTCGAGTGAGATGTCGTCGTACTTGGCGTCGAGCTTCTGCCTGCCTCGGTTGAGGAGCACGAAGTGATCGCCGACCATGTACGCGTGGTGCGGATTGTGCGTGATGAAGATGACGCCGAATCCCTGTTCCTTGGCAGCGGTGATGTAGCGCAACACCATTCCCGACTGCTTGACGCCGAGCGCTGCTGTCGGCTCGTCGAGAATCAGCACGCGCGCGCCGAAGAAGATGGCGCGGGCGATGGCAACACACTGACGCTGACCGCCCGAGAGACTACCGATCGGTGCGTCGACGTCAGGTAGTTCGATGCCCATCTTCGACAGTTCCGAAAGAGTCGTCGCGCGCATGGCGTTGGCGTCGAGCGACTTGATCAGACCACCCTTGCGCAGTTCCTGCCCGAGGAAGAAGTTGCGCCACACCGGCATCAACGCAACGACGGCGAGGTCCTGATAGACCGTCGCGATGCCTTTGCCGAGAGCTTCTTTCGGCGAGTGGAACGTTGTCGGTTCACCGTCGACGAGTAGTTCACCTTCGCTCTGTTGGTGCAGACCGGCGATGATCTTGATCAGCGTGGACTTGCCTGCGCCGTTGTCACCGAGCACGCCTGTTACTTCACCCGCACCGACGCGCAGGTTGATTCCCTTGAGCGCGATGATGTTTCCGTATTGCTTACCGACGTCCTTGAGCTCGATCAGTGGCACGTTGCCGCCCGAGTTCGAGAGAGCGGGAACTTCAGCTGTGGTACTCATGTGTCACCTTTTCGCAGCGTAGTTGCGGAATGCGTTGTTGGCGATGACCGCGAACAGCAGCATGGCGCCGAGGAAGAACTTGAACCAGTCCGGGTTCCAGCCTGCGTAGACGATGCCCTGGTTGGTCATACCGAAGATGAATGCGCCGATCGCAGCGCCGATCGCGGTTCCGTAACCACCGGTGAGCAGGCAACCGCCGATGACTGCGGCGATGATGTACAGGAACTCGTTACCGACACCCTGACCGGACTGAACGGTGTTGAACGAGAACAGCAGATGCATGCCCACGAACCAGGCAGCAAAGCCGACGGTCATGAACAAACCGATCTTGACTGCGGTCACCGGGACACCGATCGCGCGGGCACTGTCCTGATTGCCGCCGACCGCGAAGATCCAGTTGCCGATCTTGGTCTTGAACAAAACAAATGTTGCAATCGCGGTGAACAGCAGCCACCACACGACCGTGATCTTGACGGACACCCCGAAGACCGAGAACGACGACGCGAATACCTTTTTCGCGGAATCGAATCCGGCCATGTCGGAGACGCTGGGTGTGGCCACCTGACCACTCACGAGCTTGGTGACGGCCAGGTTGATGCCGGTCAACATCAGGAACGAACTCAAGGTGATGAGGAAGCTGGGAATCTTCGTCTTCATGACGAGGTAGCCGTTGAAGAATCCGACGGCGAGCGAGACGACCAGCGCCAGAATCGCGCCCACCCACAGGTTGAGGTGCAGGTTGTAGGCGATCATCGACGCGGCGAGCGAGGACGTGGTGACTGCGACGCCGGCGGAGAGGTCGAACTCGCCGCCGATCATGAGCAGGGCGACCGCGCAAGCCATGATGCCGATCGTGGAGCTGGAGTAGAGCACTGTCGCAAGCGCTTCCGGCGTACGGAACGGTGCCGCGACGATACAGAAGAAGATGAAGATGGCGATGGCGCCGACAAGTGAACCCATCTCCGGGCGGAGCAGCAGACGCTGAATGCGCTTTTGCTCCTTCACCCGTTCATCGGTCACGACTTTATGGGCGGCAAGGTCGAGATCTGCCTGAGTGGACATGATTTCCCTTCCGTGCTGGACAGGCGCACGGAGGGCGGACTCTCAGCCCTCCGTGCGCCCGGATCAGCGAGTTCCGTTCTTGGCGTACTCGGCGACCGAGTCGATGTTGGTGTTGTCGATGAACGCGGGTCCAGTCAGGGTGGGCAAGCCACCACCGATCACGTTGCCGTTATTGAGGTAAAGCCACAGCGAATCGATGGCGAGGTAGCCCTGCAGGAAGGGTTGCTGGTCCACTGCCCACTGCACGTCACCGGATTTGATGGCGTCGACGAGCGCCGCGTTGGTGTCGAAGGTGACGACCTTAGCCTTGCTGCCCGCATTGCCGACCGACGTCACGGACGTCAATGCGAACGGCGCACCGAGCGCGAGAACTCGATCGATTGCCGGGTCCTGTTGAAGTTTCGCGGTGATGGTCGACTCCACCGACGGCATGTCCTTGCCGTTGACGTTGAGAATCTCCGTCGTTCCCTTGAACGACTTCTTCACACCGGCGCACCGTGATTCGAGGCTCACGTTGCCCTGCTCCTGAATCACGCACAGCACCTTGGTGGCACCTTCGGTGTTGAGTCGCTCGCCGGCAGCTTCACCGGCAATCGACTCGTCCTGACCGAAGTACTCCTTGACGCCCATGTCCTTCCAGGTTTCGAGGCCCGAGTTGAGGGCGACCACCGGAATGCCCGCGGCGGTGGCACTTTGGACCGCGGCAACCATGGCGTCGGGCTTCGCGAGGGTGACGGCGATCCCGTCGACCTTGCTGTCGATCGCACTCTGAACCAAGTTGGCCTGATTCGGCGCCTCGGGATCGGCGGAGTACCGAAGTTCGATGTTGTCCTTGGCCGCTGCGGTTTCGGCGCCCTTGCGCACCAGATCCCAGAACGTGTCACCGGGAACTTCGTGGGTGATCATCGCAATGGTGGCGCGGGGCGTGTCCGCCGTACCCGCGCCCATTCCGGATCCGGAAGAATCCGGCTTACCGCCGGTGCTGGAACAGGCGGCCAGACCCAAGACCACGACTGAGGCTCCGGCCAGTACGGCAACGCTCTTGCGTCCCGTGAGAAACGACATGTGAACTCCCTCTCGACATCAACCAACGGCCCGCGAACGGATGGTGCTCGGTTGTATGTGAAAGATGTAATACCCGTCACAGTCGAATGTCAATAGTTTGTTCTGACATTAGGACTGCTTATCAAAGACCGGACAAACGAGTTTAGGTCGAAAAACCAGGTCAACGCCCTACGAGTCCAGTTGAACCTCGAACTACAAGTTGTGGTTGCGCGACTATGTCCCCGCCCAAGAGTCCACTTCCGCCGTCGAGGCGTTCGGAGATTCGCTCCACCGCGGCGCCACCCAGAAACGCCGTGTCCTGCCCGACACTGGTCAGATCGATGTGCGCCAAACCTGCCAATGCACTGTTGTCGAATCCGATCACGGAGACGTCGCCGGGCACCGAGACTCCCGCACGCAAGAAGACGTCCAGGACTCCTAGCGCGCAACGATCATTGAAAGCGAAGACCGCACCGGGAATCCCTTGTTCGACCATCGACCGCGCGGCGTCCGCGCCGAACTCCTCCGTGAGGCCGCCGGGAAGTATCCGCGATTCCAGTCCGGCCGCCCGCATGGCCTTCCGGTAGCCCTGACGCCTCTCCTGGGCGCCCGGACCGCGTCCGCCGTCGACATGGACAATCGAGCGGTGCCCGAGTCCGACGAGATGATTCACGGCCATCACGGCGCCCGCCTCGTCGTCCGTGCGGACAACGTCCACCTGTGCTGAGGGCATCTTCCGGGCGAGCACGACGACGGGAACCTTGGCCGCCAGGTCGACGATCTCCGATTCCGGCGCCTGCGAACCCAACAGCAAGATCGCCTCGCATCGGTCGTCGAGCAGGGTGCGCACGGCGCGCGAGCCAGGCCTGCGGTCCGAGACGGCACTGAGAACGACGTCGTAGCGCAAGCGTTCGGCTGCGTCGTAGATCTCGTCGAGCAGCTCCGCGTGAAAGGTTTGCGCGGCAACATAACTGACACCGATCAGGCGGCTGCGATGCTGGCGCAGCAGTCGCGCCGCGTTGTCGGGTCGATAGCCGAGTTCGTCCGCGGCCGCCTTGACCCGTACCCGCGTCGCATCGCTGGCACCCGGGACATCACGAATGACGATGGACACCAGTGCGCGTGACACACCGGCCAGGTCTGCTACGTCTTGCAAGGTGGGGCGTCGACTGTTCACCTCCACAGACTAGATCGTTCCAGCGAATACACGCCGAAACGTTGACGCACGAGGCAACCAGCGCTTTACTGACACGACTAGAACGATCTAGTTCCTCATCCTCACTCCGAACGGAGCCCCCATGTCTGCCTCTGTTGCAGTCGGTCTGATCGGCGCTGGATGGATCGGCCGTTTCCACGGCGAGTCCGTCGCGCTGCGTATCCCCGGCACCCGTCTCGTCGCCGTCGCCGATCCTGCGCCCGGCGCTGCGGCGTCGTTGATCGAACGTGTCAGTCCCGACGCCCGCGCGTACACCGACGCCCTTGAGCTGATTACCGATCCGACCGTCGAAGCGGTGCTCATCAGTACGCCCGCATCAACTCACACCGATCTCGTGGTAGCAGCAGCGGAGGCCGGCAAGCATGTCTTCTGCGAAAAGCCGATGGCTTTGACACTCGAGGACGCCGATCGCGCAATCGGCGCATGCGCCGCGAACAATGTTGCGCTGCAGGTCGGTTTCAACCGGCGCTTCGCCGCCGACTTCGCCGCGGCACACGACGTGATCACCTCCGGTGGGATCGGGACACCGCAGCTACTTCGCTCTCTGACTCGCGATCCGGGAATCACCGCCGACGTCGCCTCTCGAGTCAAGCCGTGGACGATCTTCAACGAGACACTGATTCACGACTTCGACGCCCTGCTCTGGCTCAACCCGGGGGCACGCGTCGTCGAGGTGTTCGCGCAGGCCGATGCTCTCGTCCATCCGCAGTACAAGGAGCAGGGGTACCTCGATACGTCGATGGTTCAGTTGCGGTTCGACAACGGCGCCTTCGCGTCGGCCGAGGCCAACTTCCAGGCCACCTACGGTTACGACGTTCGCGGCGAGGTTTTCGGTTCCGGTGGAATGGTGAGTGCAGGCGAGGTCACGCGGACCGCGATGCGTCATTACAGCTCACCGGGCGTTCGGGCCGACACACCTCGGGTGAACATCGAACTGTTTCACGACGCCTATGTTGCCCAGCTAGCGCACTTCGCAGACTGCATCCGCTCCGGCAGCGCGCCGTCGGTCGACGGTCTCGATGCTCGCAACGCCCTGGAAATCGCACTGGCTGCAAAAGAATCCGTGGAAACCGGACTGCCCGTATCGCTGCTGTCGGTGCCGCAGTGAGCCCCTTCGATTTGGCAGTCTCTGCCGAGATGACGTTCACCGAACTCCCTGTCGTCGAACGCATTCGGCGGATCTCGGAGGCGGGGTTCGCAGCCGAGATCTGGAGTTGGCAAGACAAGGACCTCGATGCTCTGGTCGCCACCGGGGCTCGGTTCTCCTCGATGACCGGCTATCTTCACGGCGATTTGTTCGACGAAGCGGGCAGCGCCGAACTCGTACGTACAGCGGCGCTATGCCTCACGCCGGCAGCGAAACTCGGCGTTCCTCGGCTGAACTTCCATACCGGCGAGCTGATCGACGGACAGGCCGCGCGCCCGCAGTATCGAACTACGGGAGCGATGTGGCTGACGGCCCAACGCGCTCTCGAGAAGATCGCGCGACTGGGTGAAGACGCCGGAGTCGTCTTCTGCCTCGAGAATCTCAATACGATCGTCGATCACCCTGGCGTACCGATGGCCAGAGCCAAAGACACTCTGGCACTGGTGGAATCCGTCTCACACCCCAACCTCAAGATGATGCTCGACCTCTACCACGCACAGATCGGCGAAGGAAACCTCATCGAACTCGTGCGGCGTTGTGGTGACAACATCGGCGAGATTCAGGTGGCCGACGTACCCGGCCGATGCGAACCCGGAACCGGCGAGATCAACTACCCAGCCATCGCACGCGTTCTCGCCGAGCAGGGTTACACCGGCACGATCGGATTGGAGGGCTGGGCATCCGGAGACAGTGACACCGCACTCACTGCTTTCCGGAACGCCTTCACACTCTAGGCCTCCCCCGGGAACGTGATCCCTACCTGACGGCGGATCTCGTCGAGGATGTCGAGCGTCGCAATGGCCGCGTCGAGCGGATGGACCGGCGACTCGATATCCCCGGCGGTGATCCGCCGCGCCGCCTCGGCCGCCTCGAACGCGAGACCTCCGACGTATCCGTCGACCGGGTCGTCGTAGCGCGCAGATCTTCCGTCTCCGAGCCGGACCGTAAAGGACCCGGGGCGGTAGAACGTCGAGTCCAGAATGATCATCCCCTTGTCACCGCAGATCGACGCGGTGTTGGGCGTGTCAGCGAGGATGGTGGTGCTCAGACTGGCCTGAGCTACACCGGACCACGAGAGCACCGCGGAAATCTGGCCGTTCACTTGGTGGTTGGCCGGTTGGCCGAGAGCGAGAACCGAACTCGGAACACCTAGTACGCGATGCGCAAGACTGACCGGATAGGTCCCGAGGTCGAGAAGCGGCCCGCCCGCGAGCGCCGGATCGTAAATACGGTGATCGGTCTCGAACCGTTCACCGTGATCTGCCAGAACCGTACGTATGGTTCCCAGAAATCCAGCCTCGATGATCTGGTCGATCACGTCGAACTTGGGCAAGAACGACGTCCACATCGCTTCCATACAGAACAGTCCGAGCGCCGTTGCCCTCTCTCGAATGGCACGCCCCTGTGCACCGTTCAAGGCAAGCGGTTTTTCGATCACGACATGCTTGCCGTGATCCAATGCAGCCATCGCACAATCGAAATGGGCTGTGTGCGGCGTTGCAACATAGACGACGTCCACCTCCTCGGACGCAAGCAAAGCGCCGTAGCTACCGTGAGCGCATCGGATCCCCCATTGGTCCGCGAAGGCCTGAGCTCGGGCCAGTCCGCGCGAAGCAACTGCCTCCACCTCTTGAGCTGTATCGGTCTGCAGGGATTCCACGAAGCGCTGTGCAATCCAGCCGGGACCGAGGATCCCCCAGCACAAAGTCGGGGCGTCGATCGGATCGGCAACCCGGGTGCGAGGAAGTTCCAGAACAGTAGAAGTTGTCATGCCTCGAACTGTAGAGTCGAATCTCGAAATATGTAAGGACATTATGTTGTCCAGCTAAATTGGAACTGGATCAAGCTATTGAGCGAAGAATTCTGAGGTCTTTTTGATGGATTTCGGGGGTAGTTTCGATGGCTTCTCCTTGGCAGTCTTTGAGGTACAGCGCATCTTGAACACTGCAGGAAAGGTCCCCGAATGACTCGAGCACTGACCGACAACGCCGTGCCGTCCGCGGGTAGGTTGCACCGAGAAGATTGCAACATCGAAGACTTCGCCGCTCTGGTCGCACACGAGACAGACCCCGCCGATTACCCGTACGCCCATTCGGTGGCCGACGGCGTTCTTCTCTACCGCTCGGATGCTCTGGTCGACAAATTGTCGAATCCTGAAATCCGGGCGGAGATTCAGGACGAGATCGCCCGCGCGTTACTCACCGGTCCAGGCATCACGGTCTTCCAAGGCGCGTTCGACGCGGAGGTATTGGATCGCGCCAGTGCGGTCTTCCGTGAACTCATTGCGCGCCAACACGAATCCGGCGCGACGTCCGGGGATCACTTCGCCAGACCCGGAGCCAATGACCGGATCTGGGGAGCACAACTGAAGTTGGCGCTCGAAGATCCCAAGGCTTACGTCGACTACTACGCAAACAGCATTGTCGCTTTAGCTTCGGAAGCCTGGCTCGGCCCCATGTATCAGGTGACGTCAGACGTCAACGTCGTCAATCCCGGTGGCGCCGCACAGAATCCACATCGCGACTACCACCTCGGCTTCATGTCGAGCGACGTAGCCGCAAAGTTTCGGGCGCATGTTCACCGATTGACCCCGGCCCTCACCCTGCAAGGTGCCGTCGCCCACGTGGATATGCCTGCCGAAACGGGCCCGACGAAGTATCTGCCGTACTCCCAGCAATACGAATCCGGATACCTCGCGTTCGAGCGTCCCGAGTTCAAGGAGTTCTTCGAAGCCAACTACGTCCAATTACCTTTGAAGAAGGGAGATGCCGTCTTCTTCAACCCAGCACTATTCCACGCCGCCGGCCACAACAAGTCCGCGGACGTCCTGCGTATGGCAAATCTTCTCCAGGTGTCGTCGGCCTTCGGTCGAGCCCTCGGAACCATCGACCGGGAGGCACTCGTCAACGCGATCTATCCTGCACTGCTCGCTCTCAGCGAGGCGGGGTCCGACGAGGCAGTTCGGTGCGCCGTCGCCGCCTCGGCCGAGGGCTACGCCTTCCCGACCAATCTGGACCGAGACCAACCGATCGACGGCCTCGCGCCTCAGACGCAGGCCGAACTCGTGACGGAGGCGGTTCGCGAGCGGATCTCACCTGATCGACTGGCCGATCTACTGAAGGCACAGTCCGAGAGACGAATGAGCTGAGGAGACTTGGCAGGACGGCCTGACCACAGCGAAGGAGTCCCTGTGTCGAATAGCCGCGCGTTTTTCGCACTGATGTTGGGCCATGCGCCGTCCGGAATGGCCGAAATGCCGTTTGAAGGCGGTCGGTCGGTACGCTCGAAGCATGGGGTGGGACTTGTTAGTGCTGTTCGCCATGATCGGCCCGTTGGCCGTATTCGGGTGGGCGGCTGTCCGGGCGAAGCGCCGCGGACTCGGCGGATCGTTCGTCGGGCCGTTTCAGGAGATGTTCGATCCCGGCGCTGCGCGAGCCCAGACCGTCATCGAACAGATCGCGGAACTACCGGCCCCTGCGGACTCCGGCGACCCGGACGACGACGTGCCGTACACAGTCACCTACGAGGGTGTTCGACTCCACATCAACCCAGGTCAGGCTCGACAGCGTGGAGGCGAAGGGACCGCCAAGCGAGCTGAGTGAAAGTTGCACCAGATCCAATGTTCAGACAGCGGTCCGCGACGCCCGAGAGTAAATCGGCAATGTACTGCAGTGAGAAACACAACGGTCGAACGCGAACACTCTCGTTGCGTTGGGCAGGAGCAGAGCGGAACATGAACCTCATGCCTGTCTCCGAACTTCTCCGCCTAGGTACCGCGCAACCGATCATTCGCTGGGGCACCCCTGTCCTTCATGCGCCTGCTCGGCCAGTGACTGAATTCGGCAGCGATCTCCAAGATCTGCTGGCAGACATGTTCGCTACCAACACCGCCGCACACGGCGCAGGACTCGCAGCTCAACAGATCGGCGTCGACCTCGCGGTGTTCATCTACGACTGCACCGACGAAGTAGGGACGCAACGCACCGGCGTCGTCTGCAATCCGGTCGTCGACCTTCCTGAAGGAGTCCACCGGCAGCTAGTCGACTACGGCGAAGGCTGTCTGTCCCTTCCCGGTTCATACACTGACCTCGCACGACCCGACTTCTCCACCTGTCGCGGAAACGATCAATACGGCAACTCGATCGAAATCACTGCAGGTGGCACCCTCGGGCGCTGCTTCCAACACGAGACTGACCACATCAACGGCATTGTCTTCGGCGACCGACTTCCAACGCGCAAACGCAAACAGCTCTATCGCGACCACGACGAAGTATCGGACCAATACACAGCCCATTGGCCGGCGTGTCAAGCGACCAGTCGGCTTAGAGGTGGAACCAGATAGCCCTACGCCGTTGGCCGGCCGAACCACATGGACAGCTGAGTATCCAACTCCGCCTGCGAATCCCCGACCCATGCCACATGACCGTCCGGCCGAAGCAGGACAGCCGGAGCGTTCAATTCAGTGCTTGTGTCAACGATGTGGTCGGCGCGATCGCTCCAACCATCGACGGACAGTTGGCCACCCTGGTCGAGAAGAAGTCCGCGGCCGGATCGCATCAGGTCGTACAGGTTGCCGCGCGTCAACGCGATGTTCCGCAGCCTCCGACCGAGTAGGTCGTCACCTTCGCCGAAGTCGTAGCGAATCGAGATCGCAGTGATCTTCTCGGTCAGATAACGCTTGACGTCTTCGAAGTCCATCAACTCGGAGATCAAGCGTCGCACAGCTTGTGGACCGGCTGCGGTGGAGATCAGCTCCGCCTGCGCGCGCGTGTTGTCGAGAACGTCGGCAGCCACCGGACGCCGTTCCGATTCGTACGTGTCGAGCAGGCTCTCCGGCGCCCAACCGTTAATCTCTGCGGCGAGCTTCCAGCCGAGGTTGAAGGCATCTTGGACACCGAGATTGAGGCCTTGTCCGCCCATCGGTGGGTGGATGTGTGCGGCATCGCCGGCGAGGAACACCCGGTCACGCCGGTAGTGCTCCGCCAGACGGGTGGCGTCACCGAAGCGCGAGAGCCACCGCGGTGAGTGCACACCGAAGTCGGTGCCCGCAATGGCCAGTAGCTGTTGCTTGATGTCGTCGAGGGTGGTGGGAACCGCGCGACCGTCGGCAACTTCGGCCGCGGGTACCACGACGCGAAAAGCACCATTGCCGGCGGGACCGACTCCGAATCGTTTGTGCGTTTCCCGGATTTCGGCGACAACGGCGGCCAGTTCATCAGCCGGCATGGTCACGTCCATTTCGCCGATCAACGTGTCGGCGCTCGACGGCTCGCCGGGAAACCCGACGTCGATCAGCTTCCGAACAGTGCTGCGGCCGCCGTCGCAGCCCACGAGATAACGCGCGTGAAGTGTTGTGCCGTCGGACAATTCCGCTGTGACGCTATCGGTATCTTGACGGATCGCGACGACGCGCTTTCCTCGCTGAATGTCCGCACCGACTTCGGTGGCATGTTCGGCAAGAATCCTGTCGATCTCGGGCTGAGGAATGCCCAGTACGTACCCGTGCGCAGTATCGAGGTGCGCCGGTGCCGGTTTGCTGATCCCCGCGAAGAATCCACCGAGCGGATATTTGCGGCCGTGCGCGAGGAACTTGTCCAGCAACCCGCGCTGCTCCATGATTTCGATGCTGCGCACATGGATACCGAGGGCACGGACGAACTGAGTCGGCTCCTCGTCCTTGTCCACGACGACGACATCGACGCCCTGCAGCCGGAGCTCACCTGCCAGCATCAATCCAGTTGGTCCAGCACCGACAATGATGACATCACTCATGCGATCCCCTCCTTCGGGCAAGGCTTTTGCTTGCTCGCAGCAGACGAGTGTGCACCATCACCGGGGCCTTGCCGCAAGCCCCGGGTCCCGCGTTATGATGAAAGTGGCGGAAGACGCTTCATCAGCGCACCAACACCACAGCACCTGTATCGCGTGGGAGCCGCCAACTCTCGATCACCGTCGGCACCAGCATGGCCCCGAGAACACCCAGCGTCAGAGAAAACGGCACTCCGCCGCTCAGATCCCCCGACTCCGCCAACGGTGTGCAGAGCGTGATCACCAACGCGGACAGTGCAATACCTAGACCGGATGCCAACTCTTGCAGCGTTGCATGCAGAGTATTGGCATCGGTCAGCTCACCCGAGTCGACGTCGGCGAACGCCAAGCTGTTGTACGCGGTGAACCCGATGGATCGCAACGCGCCACTGACAAACAGTGCAACAGCGATAACGACGTCCGGTGTCGTCGACGAGATCAGTACCAGCGCACCGAAGCACACCACCGACAGAACTCCGTTTCCCACCAGAACTCGTCTGATCCCGAATCTGCGCATGAGCGGAGTGGTGAGCGGTTTGATCGCGATATTCCCCGCGAACAGAGCCATCACCAGCAGACCGGCCTTGAACGCCGACATTCCGAATCCCACTTGGAACAACAACGGCAGCACAAACGGCACGCCCATGATCACGAGCCGGTACAGCGAGCCGCTCGACGCGACGAGCCGAAACGATCGAAGTCGGAGGACGCCGAGCGCGATGAGCGGATGATCCGACCGGACGAGGTGAATGACGGCCAAGCTCAACAAGATCAGAGCCGCAACGATCCCGAGGCCCACTCGTAGCCAGTCGGTTCCGGCACTGTGCACGCTGTCGAGCGCCACGACAAGCACTGCGACGCCTGCTCCGATCACCACCAATCCCAGCCAGTCGAGGCTCCGTTTCTGCGTTTGCCGAATGTCGGGCACCATGCGCAATGCCAGCAGAAACCCGACGATCCCGATCGGAACGTTGATCAGAAAGATCCAGCGCCACGAAGCGATCGACACGATGGCTCCACCCACAGCGGGCGCAAGAACCGGCGCTGTGAGCGCCGGCCACGTCAAGTAAGCGATAGCCCGTACGAGTTCCGCCTTCGACGTCACCCGCAATACTGCGAGCCGCCCTACCGGCACCATCATGGCGCCGCCTACCCCTTGTAAAGCACGCATTCCCACCAGCATCGGGAGGGAGGTGCTCAGTGCACATCCCACCGATGCCACCGCGAAAACAGCTATGGCAGAGATGAAGACACGTCGCGTTCCGAACCTGTCGGCCATCCATCCGCTCGCCGGGATCAGGACGGCCAACACCAGGAGGTACGAAGAAACGGCGACATTGACGTCGACGGCATCAACTCCGAAAGATTGGGCGATCGACGGCAGTGCCGTTGCGAGAATCGTCGCGTCCAGCATCTCCATGAACAGCGCTGCTGCCACAAGCAGCGCCAGTCCGCGGGGAAATGTCACTGCACCAGAGCCTTTCGGAGGAGCTGTGGATCAGCCGAGAGAAATCCAGCTGCCGGAGGTCACCGAGGCGACCATCGCGTCCAGGGCCTGTGCGGACGCGACTGCATCAGCGATGGTCGCGCCCTGCGGCGCTCCGTCCACGATCGAGGCGATGAAATTGCGAGCCTCGATCACTTTCAGGTCGTCGTAGCCCATCGCGTTGGCCGCGCCAGGCTGGAAGCGGCCGAACTCACCGGACTCGGGGCCGACCAGAACCGTCGTGACGGATTGGTCCTGGTACTTCGAGCCGAGGCTGGTGCCCAGTTCACCCATCCGGCGGTAGTCCCAGAACACGGCACCTTTCGTGCCGTGAATCTCGAATCCGTAATTGTTCTGCTCTCCCACGGCGACGCGGCATGCTTCGAGGGTGCACCGGCCACCCGACCCGAGGCGCAGCAGTGCGCTGACGAAGTCTTCGTTCTCGACAGCCCCCATCTCCCCACCGCTGGCCCGCGCATGTCCACTGGTAGCGGCGGACGGACGCGCACGCTCCGGGATGAAGATCGCAGTATCCGCAACGAGAGCGTCGACGTCACCGAGAAGATGACGAATCAGATCGATGCCGTGCGAAGCCAAGTCGCCCAGGACGCCGGCGCCGCCGCGCTCCCGCTCGTATCGCCAACTCAAAGCACCTTCAGGGTGGGCCGCATAGTCGCTGAGGAAACGAAAACGCGAGTGCGTGATCGTGCCCAACTCCCCTGAGTCGATCAGGCTCTTTGCCAGGGCCACAGCCGGCGCGTTTCGGTAGTTGAAGCCGACGGTCGACTGCACACCGGCCTTCGAGACTGCTACGGCAACAGCTTTGGCGTCTTCCGTGGACAAGCCGACGGGCTTCTCGATCCAGATGTGTTTGCCGGCCTCTGCCATTGCGACGCCGATTTCACGGTGCAAGAAGTTCGGGGCCGTGATGCTCACCGCGTCGATGGCCGGATCGGCTGCGATATCGCGCCAATCCTGGGTGAAAGCTTCGAAACCGAACTGGTCCGCTGCTTCCTCCCCTCTGCCAGGCACCTCGTCGGCGACGGCGGCCAGGCGGATCACGGGAAGCTGCGGATAGTGCTGCCGCAGACGCAGATACGCCTGCGTGTGGACGCGGCCCATCCATCCGAATCCGGCAACTGCTACTGAAATGCCTGTCATGAGGCTCCGTTCGGGTCAAATGATCGAAGGATCGCAGAAATGCTGGGATCACAAATCACCCCCACTGACTCGGTCAGGCGGGTACTCGTGTCACCGCGATCGAGATCTAGCGGTCGACCACGGTGGTGTCGAAGTAGTAACGCGACGCTCGGTAGCAGTGGCTGCCGTACTCGACGGCGCTACCTGAATCGTCAAATGCAGTGCGGCTCATGGTCAAGAGGGCAGCACCCACTTTCTCGTCGAGCAATCCTGCTTCTTCGCGAGTCGCCGCCCGAGCGCCGATTCGCTGCCGCGCGACACGGATGTGAACGCCGCGAGTTCGCAAGGTTTGGTACAGCCCCTGCGTCTCCAACTCCTCGGGATCGGGTGCGATGTCCACCGGAATGTAATTGGTCATCACTGCAAGCGGTTCGCCGTTGGTGCTTCGCAGACGCCTGATGGTGGCCACTTCTGCGTCAGGTTCGAGGTTGAGTTCCGCGGCAACGTCCTCGGCGGGAACTCCCACCGTGAACTTGAGCAGCTTGGTCGTCGGCGCCTGGCCGGCCCTCGCAAGGTCGTCGAACAGGCTGGTGAGCTCGACCGGGCGGTGCACCGGACTTTGCACCACCTGAGTTCCGACTCCCCGCTTACGAACAAGTAGTCCCTTGTCCACCAGTTCCTGGATCGCGCGTCGAGTGGTCGGACGTGAGAGATTGAGCCGTTTGGCCAACGCCAGTTCATTCTCGAAGCGATCACCTGGGGCAAGTTCGCCACCGAGAATAGCGCCCTCGATTGCCTGTGCCAGCTGAAAATACAGCGGCACCGGGCTCGAGCGGTCCAACTCGACGGCGAGTGCTGCGACCACGGCCAACTCCGATCTGTCTTGGGAAGGCGCCGTATCGACGCTACTTCTCTCGGCAGTGTATGCGAACACTAACATTCACTTGACCGCAAGTCATAATGTCCAGACAAACTATTGACAATCGCTGTGTCGCGGCGCACAGTTTCAGTCATACATCGGTGCCCTGCGTGGGCAACCCACCACGAACTCTCGGGAGTCAGTTTTGACAAGCATCAACACTCACCAGAGCGGGTCACACATCCCTGACACACCCTTCGACGTGCTTGCCATCGGCCGATCGGGTGTGGACATCTACCCACTTCAGACCGGTGTCGGACTCGAGGACGTCGAGACGTTCGGCAAGTTCCTCGGCGGCAGCGCAGCCAATGTCTCGGTGGCGGCCGCGCGCCTCGGCCGGCGAGCAGCACTGATCTCCGGCGTAGGCAGCGATCCTTTCGGGAAGTTCGTCACACGCGAGTTGGCACGTCTGGGCGTCGACAACAGGTTTGTCGTCACCAATTCCGAGTACCCGACACCGGTGACGTTCTGCGAGATCTTCCCTCCTGACGACTTTCCGCTGTACTTCTACCGCAAGCCGCATGCGCCCGATCTTCGGATCACCCCGGAAGACATCGACCTCGACGCCGTTCGAGCATCGTCCCTCTACTGGTCGACTGTGACAGGGCTGTCCGAAGAACCGAGTCGCAGTGCACACTTCGCTGCCTGGGAAGCCCGCGAACGACGCCCGCTGACGGTCCTCGATCTGGACTACCGCCCGATGTTCTGGTCGACGCCCCAAGAAGCAACCAATCAGGTGCAGCGCGCTCTGGCGCACGTGACAGTAGCCGTCGGAAACCGCGAAGAGTGCGAGATCGCGGTCGGTGAGACCAATCCGAACAAGGCCGCCGACGCGCTTCTCGACCTCGGCGTCGAACTGGCCATCGTGAAGCAGGGCCCGAAGGGCGTACTCGGCAAAACGCGAAAGCAGTCGATCACCGTGCCGCCCAACGCCGTCGACGTGGTCAACGGGCTGGGAGCAGGCGACAGCTTCGGCGGATCACTGTGCCACGGACTGTTGGCCGGGTGGCCGCTGGAGAAGGTACTGCGGTACGCCAACGCGGCCGGCGCGATAGTCGCATCTCGGCTCGAATGCTCCACTGCGATGCCGACCGCCGAAGAAGTCCACGATCTCGCCGAAGCCACAGCCACGGAGGCAGTCAATGTCTGACAAGCTCGCCGCCCGCCCCCTCGCCACCACCTACGCCGAAGTGACGGAACTGCGTGCGAGCGATCCGCAGATCATCGAAAAGGCGTGGGCAGCGCGAACTCCTCGCGCCACTGTTCGAGGCAATGGTCGACTGATGATCGTCGCTGCCGATCACCCGGCCCGTGGGGCACTGTCTGTCGGTGGCAAGCCGACAGCGATGAACAGTCGTACAGATCTGCTCGACAGATTACGCACTGCGCTCGACAATCCCGGAGTCGACGGCGTTCTCGGCACCGCGGACATTCTCGACGATCTGCTCCTCCTCGGCGCCCTCGACGACAAGGTCGTCTTCTCGTCGATGAACCGCGGCGGCCTGGCAGGCTCCAGCTTCGAACTCGACGACCGCATGACGGGTTACACCGCGGCCGGTACCGCAAAGTTCGGTATGAACGGCGGAAAGATGCTGCTGCGTATCGCACTCGACGACGCGGGCACTCTGCCCACCATGACGGCATGTGCGGAAGCCGTGGACGAACTGGCCGCGGCCGGACTGATCGCGATGCTCGAGCCGTTCCTCTCCAGTCGCGTAAACGGCAAGGTGGTCAACGATCTCAGCCCCGACGCCGTCATCAAGTCCATCCACATCTCCCAAGGTCTCGGCTCCACCTCGGCGTACACGTGGATGAAACTGCCGGTCGTCGACGAGATGGAACGCGTCATGGATGCGACCACCCTCCCGACGCTCCTCCTGGGGGGAGATCCGCAGATCGCGCCGGAAGAAACGTACGCAAAGTGGGACGCTGCACTTCAGCTGCCGTCCGTGCGCGGACTGATCGTCGGACGCGCGCTGCTCTACCCACCCGACGGCGACGTGACCGCGGCCGTCGACACCGCAGTCAAGCTCGTCCACTAGAACCGACCTGGCAGGAGCAAGATGTTCAGCAAGTACTACGTCCCCGCCGGATCGTCCGCCGACGGTGATTTCACGACAGTGGTCACGCCGGAGTCTGCCGGGTGGACCGAATCCAGCTTGTGGATACTCGAACTCGCCCCGGGTGCGAACGTCCACCTGCGGTCCGGCGAGAACGAGATCATCGTCGTTCCACTTGCGGGTTCGGCCGTGGTTGTTGCCGAGGGGACGGAGATTCCCCTCACTGGCCGCGCATCGGTTTTCGACGGCCCGAGCGATTTCGCGTACGTAGGACGCGACGCCGACTACTCGGTCAGCAGCGCTGACGGGGGCCGCTTCGCTCTGTGCGGAGCGCGCGCCGGCGCCAAGCTTCCCCATCGATACGGTCCCGCGTCCGGAGTCGCGGTCGAACTTCGCGGCGCCGGAAACTGCAGCCGACAGGTTCACAACTTCGCCACCGCAGACACTTTCGAGGCAGACTCCATCATCGCGTGTGAGGTCATCACCCCCGGTGGAAACTGGTCGTCGTACCCCAGCCACAAACACGACGAGAACAGCGACGTCGAATCGGCCCTGGAAGAGATCTACTACTTCGAGATCGACAGAAGCCCCACCGGGACCGAAGGTTTCGGCTACCACCGCGTGTACGGAACCGCCGAGAGACCTATCGAGGTGCTCGAGGAAGTCCGCTCGGGCGACGTCGTCCTCGTGCCGCACGGCTATCACGGCCCGTCCATCGCAGCGCCGGGCCACCACATGTACTACCTCAATGTCATGGCAGGTTCGGGCGAGATCCGGGCGTGGAACATCTGTGACGATCCGCAACACACCTGGCTACGTGGAAGCTGGGATCACCAGGACATCGACCCTCGACTGCCGTTGCAGTCCCACAACTGACGGAAGTGAAAGCTGTGGCACCCACCAACAACGCAACCGGCAATCGTCCACCTCGCGACGAGCCGACCGTATACCTCACCGTTTCTCAAGCTGTCGTCCGCTTCCTCGCCAACCAGTACACCGAACGCGACGGCCAGCGCACCAAGCTGTTCGCCGGCTGCTTCGGAATCTTCGGGCACGGCAACGTCGCCGGACTGGGGCAGGCACTCTTGCAGGCCGAGATCCAGGATCTCGACGCCGGCCGTGAGCCGACACTCCCCTACGTGCTCGGCCGCAATGAACAGGCGATGGCGCACTCGGCTGTCGCCCACGCCCGCATGAAGGACCGCCTGCAGACGTGGGCGGTCTCGTCCAGCGTCGGCCCCGGTGCCACCAACATGATCACCGGCGCGGCACTGGCCACCATCAACCGTCTACCTGTATTACTCCTTCCCGCAGACACTTTCGCGACCCGCGCCAGTGCCCCCGTCTTGCAGGAACTCGAACTCCCGTCGAGCGGCGACGTCACAGTCAACGACGCTTTCAAACCGGTCTCACGATACTTCGATCGGGTATGGCGCCCGGAGCAGTTGCCGAGTGCTCTGCTCGCCGGGATGCGCGTTCTCACTGATCCCGTCGAGACCGGCGCAGTCACCATCGCCATCCCGCAGGACGTGCAGGCCGAGGCTTTCGACTGGCCCGAGTCCTTCTTCGCCGAGCGAGTCTGGCACGTGGCCCGCCCGCTCCCCGAACGATCGGTGATCGAACGCGCCGCCGCGATCATCCGCTCGGCTCGCAAGCCACTGATCGTCGCCGGCGGCGGCGTGATCTACAGCCAGGCCAGCGACTCTCTATCAGCGTTCTGTGCGCAAACCGGAATCCCCGTGGGGCAGAGCCAGGCGGGGAAGGGTTCATTGGTCTACGACCATCCACAATCCGTCGGGGCGGTGGGGTCCACCGGCACTACGGCTGCAAACGCACTGGCCACCGAGGCTGACGTCGTCATCGGAATCGGTACGCGGTACAGCGATTTCACGAGCGCGTCCCGCACCGCGTTCACCAATCCCGACGTTCGCTTCGTCAACATCAACGTCGCATCACTGGACTCCGTGAAGCAGGGCGGAGTCAGCGTTGTCGCCGACGCACGTGAGGCACTCGACGCGCTGGCACTTGCACTGAACGACTACCGGGTGGACGAGGAATACGCGTCCAGGATCGGTGACCTCGCTCGCGATTGGGATGCGATCGTCGAATCCGTCTACAACCCAGCCGAACCCGCTGCCGACGGGTCACTGAATCAGAATCAGGTGATCGGCCTGGTCAACACACTGTCCGATCCACGTGACGTCGTGGTGTGCGCTGCCGGGTCCATGCCAGGTGACCTCCACAAGCTGTGGCGAACCCGTGATTCCAAGGGGTATCACGTCGAATACGGGTACTCGTGCATGGGATACGAAGTTGCCGGCGGTCTAGGCGTCCGCATGGCGTGCCCCGATCGCGACGTGTTCGTGATGGTCGGCGACGGTTCCTATCTGATGATGGCCACCGAATTGGTCACCGCCGTACAGGAACGCCTCAAGGTCATCGTCATCCTGGTGCAGAATCACGGATTTGCCTCCATCGGTTCACTGTCCGAGTCGCTGGGTTCCCAACGCTTCGGCACGCAGTACCGCTACCGCTCGAATGACGGACGTCTCGACGGAGGGGTTCTCCCGGTCGATCTGGCCGCGAACGCCGCCAGCCTCGGTGTCGACGTCATCCGCGCCAACACCGCTGCAGAGTTCGCCGACGCGATCAAAGTTGCCAAAGCAAGCGACACCAGCACCGTCATCCACGTCGAAACCGATCCGCTGATCGGCGCCCCGGACAGCGAATCCTGGTGGGATGTACCGGTATCGGCCACCTCCGAACTGGAGTCCACCAAGAAAGCACGGACAACTTACGAGTCCTGGAAGAAGATCCAGCGACCCTACCTCCGTCCATCCGAATGAAAATTCCGCACAGCCACACCCCAAACAGCTTGCCCGCGAAAGGAATTTAGACATGAGCGCGATTCGCGTCGGATCAGCCCCCGACTCCTGGGGTGTGTGGTTTCCGGACGACCCTCAGCAGACCCCGTACACGCGATTCCTCGACGAGGTGTCCGCGTCGGGATACGAATGGATCGAACTCGGTCCGTTCGGATACCTTCCGACCGATCCAGCCAAGTTGACGGACGAACTTGGAGCACGCGGCCTGAAGCTTTCGGCCGGTACCGTTTTCGAACACCTGCACCAGGACGATTCCTGGGATGCCGTCTGGAATCAGATCAAGGACGTCGCCAAGTTGACCGCAGCCGTCGGCGGCAAGCACGTGGTGGTCATCCCTGAGATGTGGCGCGACCCTTCCACCGGAGCGGTACTCGAAGACCGCAATCTGACGCCCGAGCAGTGGCGTAAGAAAACCGACGGCATGAACGCTCTCGGGAAGGCAATGCTCGAGGAGTACGGCGTCATGGCGCAGTACCATCCTCATGCCGACAGTCACGTCGACATCGAAGACAACGTCTACAAGTTCCTCGAAGGGACCGACGAGCGTTTCGTGAATCTGTGTCTCGACACCGGCCACATCAGCTACTGCGGCGGCGACAATCTCGCAATTATCAACAAACATCCGGAGCGCATCGGGTACCTACACCTCAAACAGGTGGATCCGGCGATAGTCGCCAAGGTTGAGGCGGAGGACCTGCCGTTCGGTGAGGCCGTCAAACTCGGTGCCATGATCGAACCGCCGCGCGGAATCCCCGACATGCCGCCGCTTCTGGAGGCCATCGAGAAGCTCGGCATCGACGTGTTCGCGATCGTCGAGCAGGACATGTATCCCTGCCATCCCGACACACCGCTGCCCATCGCAGCGCGCACTCAGAAATACCTGTCCACCTGTGGCGTCCCCGCCGTCCGCTTCAACTGAGCAACACAATCGAGGAGTACCACCGCATGTCTGACAACCAGGATCTCCGGATCGCAGTGCTCGGCGTCGGCATCATGGGGGCCGATCACGTCGACCGCATCACCAACAAAATCGGCGGTGCCCGCGTCACCGTCGTCAACGACTACTCTCTCGCCCGCGCCGAGGAAATCGCAGCACTGACGCCAGGGGCGCGCGTCGTCGTCGATCCGTTCGATGCCATCGCAGCCGAGGACGTCGACGCCGTTGTTCTCGCAACCCCGGGCCCGACCCATGAGAAGCAGGTTCTTGCCTGCCTCGAAGCGGGCAAGCCTGTTCTCTGCGAAAAGCCGCTGACCACCGACGCGGACAGTTCGCTCACGATCGTCAAAGCCGAAGCAGCGCTGGGCAAGAAGCTGATCCAGGTCGGCTTCATGCGGCGATTCGACCACGAATACACCCAGCTCAAGGATTTGATCGACAGCGGCGATCTCGGTCGCCCGCTCGTGCTGCACTGTGCGCATCGTAATCCTGCGGTTCCGAAGGGTTTCGACAGCGCGATGATCGTCAAGGACTCACTCGTCCACGAGGTCGACGTGACACGATTCCTGCTCGACGAAGAGATCACCTCGGTGCAGATCATCCGACCGGCCGCGAATTCGCTTGCTCCCGAGGGCATTCAAGACCCACAGATCGCGATATTCGAGACCGAGTCCGGTAGACACGTCGACGCCGAGGTGTTTGTCACCACCGGAGTTGCCTACGAGGTGCGCACCGAAGTTGTCGGCGAACTCGGAAGCGCGATGATCGGACTCGACGTGGGACTGATCCGAAAGACCAAGCCCGGCAACTGGGGTGGGCAGATCACCCCAGGATTCCGCGAACGCTTCGGGCAGGCCTACGACACCGAGTTCGCCCGGTGGATCAAGGCAGTGAAGACGGGCGCCGGCACCGGCAACTACATCGACGGACCAGGTGCTTGGGACGGGTACGCCGCGGCCGCTGTCTGCGCCGCCGGTGTGAAGTCTCTGGAGACGGGTCAGCGCGTCGTCGTGGACATGGTTGCGCGCGACTCTGTGGCCGGAGCTTAGCGATGAAGGTCGCACTCGACCCCACACCTTTCCATCACGATTACTCACTACTCGAGCTACCTCAGGTTGTTGCCGATCTCGGGTACGAGTACCTGCAGCTCACACCGCACGTCGACATGATCCCGTTCTTCAATCACCCGAAAGCCGACGACGCGCTCGTCACCGAGTTCCGGAAGGCCTGCGCGAGTGCGGGAGTCGGCATCGCGTCGGTGCTCCCGGTCCTTCGGTGGTCCGGCCCGGACGAGGACGCTCGCGAAGCAGCCGTGCGTTACTGGAAGCGGGCCATCCAGATCACGGTCGATCTCGGTGTCAACGTCATGAACACCGAATTCTCCGGCCGCCCCGAAAAGGCCGAAGAGTCCGAGCGTGCGTTCTATCGTTCGATGGAGGAACTGGTTCCGATCATCGAACGCGAGGGAATCGACGTCCTGATCGACCCCCACCCGGACGATTTTGTCGAAGACGGACTAGCCGCGATCCGCACGATCCGTGGTGTGAACTCCAAGAACCTCGGCATGGTGATCGTGGCGTGCCACCAATTCCACATGGGTGGGGACCTTCCCGCCATCATGGAGGCCGCCGGCGACATGGTCCGACTCGTTCACGTGGCGGACACCATGGATCATCACCGTTCCCACGGACTGCGCTACATCACCAACCCGCCAGGCAATGCCGTTCGAGTGCATCAGCATCTCAAAATCGGTGACGGAGACGTCAACTGGGACGAATTCTTCGGCGGTCTCGGCAAACTCGGCTTCTACGAACGTGAGAACACCGTGATGGTGTCGAGCGTCTTCGCCGAGAACGAAAACGCGCACGAGGTTTCCCGGTACCAGCGCGAGACGATGAACGACTACGTCGCCAAGTACACCTCCCCGAACTCCTGAGTCACCAGACCACTAGGAAATACCATGACCAGCACTGATACTCGTGTCATCGCGCACTGGCTGGACGGCAAGCCGTTCGCCGGAACGTCCGAGGACACCGCCACCGTCACCAACCCCGCCACCGGACAGATCACCGGCCGACTGGCCCTGGCGAACCTCGAGGACGCCCGCGCTGTCATCGACGCGGCTGCGGCGGCCTTCCCCGCCTGGCGTGACACCTCACTGGCCCGGCGCACACAGGTACTGTTCAGCTTCCGCGAACTCCTCAACGCTCGCAAAGGTGAACTCGCCGAGATCATCACAGCCGAGCACGGCAAGGTTCTCTCCGACGCCCTCGGCGAAATCAGCCGCGGGCAGGAAGTTGTCGAATTCGCTTGCGGAATACCGCATCTCCTCAAGGGCGGATACACCGAGAATGCATCGACCAAGGTCGACGTCTACTCCATCCGCCAACCCCTCGGCCCCGTCGGCATCATCTCGCCCTTCAACTTTCCCGCGATGGTCCCCATGTGGTTCTTCCCGGTCGCCATTGCCGCCGGGAACACCGTGATTCTCAAGCCCTCGGAGAAGGACCCCACCGCGGCGATCTGGCTCGCCGAACTCTGGGCCGAAGCCGGTCTGCCCCCCGGCGTCTTCAACGTCCTCCAAGGTGACAAGCTCGCCGTCGACGAACTTCTGGAAAACAAAGCAGTCAAAGCGATTTCGTTTGTCGGATCCACCCCCATCGCCCAGTACGTCTATGCCACCGGCACCGCCAACGGCAAACGCGTGCAAGCACTCGGCGGCGCCAAGAACCACGCCATCGTTCTGCCGGACGCCGACCTCGACCTCGCCGCCGACGCAATGGTCAACGCGGGATTCGGCTCCGCGGGCGAACGATGCATGGCGATCTCCGCCCTGGTCGCAGTCGGCGACATCGCCGACGAACTGGTTGCCAAGATCGGCGAACGCACCACTCCCCTCGTCACCGGTGACGGCACCAAGAACTCCGACATGGGTCCGCTCGTCACCAAGGCCCATCGCGACAAGGTCGCGTCCTATGTCGATGCCGGCGAGAAGGACGGTGCCACGATCGTGGTCGACGGACGCACAGTTCAGGCCGATGGTGGACCGGACGGCTTCTGGCTCGGGCCCACCCTCATCGACCACGTCACCACCGACATGTCGATCTACACCGACGAAATCTTCGGACCTGTCCTGTCCGTCGTGCGTGTCGATACCTACGACCAAGCCCTCGAACTGATCAACAACAACCCGTACGGAAACGGCACCGCCATCTTCACCAACGACGGCGGCGCTGCCCGACGCTTCCAGAACGAGGTGGAGGTCGGAATGATCGGCATCAACGTCCCCATCCCGGTTCCCATGGCCTACTACAGCTTCGGCGGCTGGAAGAACAGCCTCTTCGGTGACACCCACGCTCACGGGACAGAAGGTGTTCATTTCTTCACGCGAGGTAAAGCCGTCACCAGTCGCTGGCTCGACCCCAGCCACGGCGGAATCAACCTCGGCTTCCCCGAGAACAGTTAGCCGGCAAGACATCTGTGGCCGAGACTCTCGAAGAGGCTCGGCCACAGATGTTTTCGAAAGGTCTACGTGACCGTGGGGTGGTACGTCAGTACTTGAACTCCGGATTCGTACCGACGATCGTCCTTCAACTCGAGGACGATCTTGTCGGCCGATTCGGGGAACACTCTCCCGCCGGACCCGAGAATGACCGGGAAGACCATCAGGCGCAACTCGTCGACCAGACCGGCCAGCAACAACGCGTGGACGAGCGTCCGACTTCCCGCAACCAGGATCTCGCCGTCGATCTGCTCCTTGAGCTTCGGGACAGATTCCTCGATGGGACCGTCGAGCGCCGTCGAGTTGTTCCATTCGAGCGGTTCGGTCGAACTCGTGACGACGTACTTGGGCATCTCGTTCATCTTGTCCGCAAAGCCTTGGTCGTCCTCGCGCTCAGGCCAGGCACCGGCGAAGCTCTCGTAGGTCCGCCGCCCGAGCAGAAGGACGTCCGCGGCGAGGGTTTCGTCGAGTTTGAACTTCATCTGATCGCCCTCCTGGTACGGAAAGACCCATCCAGTGTGCGCATAACCCGGTTCGCCACCGGGAGCTTCCATCACCATGTCCAAGGACACGAATTCTGTCACCACGATCTTGCCCATACCGATCCCCTGTCGTCAGTGCGTGTGCGCCATTCGAGTAGCCGACTACCCCACTGTTACAGACTCTGCGTGGTGGTGGAACTCATCGGCGGCGATCTCCGATTGTCACCACATAAAGACGTCAGCACACAACCCAGGCACCGTTCTCCTTGATCAACGTGATGTCTTCGCGCATCATCTCGGACGGATCCTCGGTGCTGTAATGGCGGGTGTTGGCTGTCGCCGAATCCCCGTTCACGACGATGTTCTCCACTCCGTCCAGCCTCAGACTGGCAAGTGCGTCGTCGAACGGCGACTCTTCGACTCGCGGACTCTCGCTGCGCATCGAACTGCATTGAGTGCTGTCCACTGCCTCCCAGTCCCTTTCGGCCATGAATTCGAAACTCTGACCGACGACCGCAGAGATTTGGCTCTCGGCCGACGGATCCGAATCGCCGGAACATCCGACGACAGCGGTCAATGCTCCAACGAGCGTCATTGCCGCGAGCGTCTGGCGTCCACGCGTGCCTGCGAAGTTCATCCATCCACTATGACCGATGTACAAACCGAATCGCCTGTTTTCGATCCCTCTGCTTGCGTGGCGATTCGGACGTTCCCTCACGTTCGCATACCCTCGTATATCGATGATGTGGCGTCGAAAGTGTGCAGTGGCAGTTGCCGGAACAGTGCTCTCAGGGAGCATTGCGTTTACCGGTGTCGTCGGGACCTCGGGAGTGGCCGGCGCCCAACCGGCCCCGCCGCCGCCCACCACCACCACCGAAGCGCCGTTCACAACACCCAACACCGACAGCTGCCCGTTCACGAGTAGCCCGGCACCGGCGATCGATCTCTCCGAAGCACCCGCGCCCGGATCCACAGCCCCGACTGCTGTCCCGATTCCGGAAAGCCCCGTCGGTGGAGACAAGCTCGGCGAGTGCGGTGTTGTGCTCCCTGACGGCGCTCCCCCGCTCCCGGCCGACATCGCGGCATCAGGATGGGTACTCGCGGACGCCGAAACCGGCGAGGTCCTCGCCGCCAAAGATCCGCACGGTCGCTACCGCCCCGCCAGCACCATCAAGATGCTCTTGGCTCTTGTCGCGCTCGACGAACTCGATCTCGACACCGAAATCACCGCAACGGCCGAAGACGCGGACGCTGAAGGTAGCGCTGTCGGCATCGGCAAGGGCGGCAAGTACACCAACCGGCAACTGATGCAGGGTCTGGTCATGGCGTCGGGAAACGATGCCGCGCATGCTCTTGCCCGCCAACTCGGCGGTGACGCTGCAGCCGTGTCGAAAATGAACGCGCTCGCGGCCGAACTCGGCGCCCTCGACACTCGCACGGCAACTCCATCCGGACTCGACGGCCCGGGGATGAGCAGCTCGCCGTACGACCTGGCCGTGATTTTCCATACCGCCCTGCAGAATCCGACGTTTGCCGGTCTGATCCATACCGAGACCGTCGAATTTCCCGGCTTCCCCAAGGATCCGACGATTCCCGACGATCAGGACCGCCCCGGATTCACTCTCGCCAACGACAATCAGCTGCTCTACAACTACGACGGCGCATTGGGCGGCAAGACCGGCTTCACCGACGACGCCCGCCACACGTATGTGGGTGGCGCGGAGCGTAACGGCCGGAAACTACTGGTGACATTGATGGGCGGCGAAGCCAAGCCGATCCGTCCGTGGGAACAAGCTGCCCGTCTACTCGACTACGGATATGCACTCCCCGCGAGCACAACCGTCGGCTCGTTGACGGACCGATCCACCGACGATTCCAGTCCCGATGTCACTCGCACACCGTCTGCCGCTGCACCAGGCTCGATCTCGGCAGCACCCACCGCTACCGACGCCGAATCCGACACCACTGACCGCATCCTCATCGGTGCTGTCGGTGGAGTAGTGGTGATCGCGCTGGTGGCGGGAGCCGTTGCCCTCAACCGTCGGAGGCGCTAGCGCGGCCGACGACGCATGAAGCCCGAAAGACCCAGGCCGGCAACCGCACCCGTGGCGATCAGCGCAGCCACGCGAGACGGTGAAGCACCGTCACTGACAACGATTCGCGGCGAGATCACGGCGGGATCCGGCGGCGGAACGAACGCCAGGGCCATACTTTCCTTGGTCGTCGCCGCCCACGCCGTGCAGAACAGCAGCATCCGTGACGCCGTGAACACGAACACGAGCAAACCGATGATCGGACCGAATGCCACGCCCGCTGGTCCGTTGGTGACGGCAGCGAGGTAGATCGCACCCACCTGCTTGAAGATCTCGAACACAACTGCGGCGATAAGCGCTGCCTGCGCAGCGCTACGCAGCGTGACAGGCTCGCGCGGCAGCCGGGCGATCACCCACAGGAACACCGCCCACGTCGCCAGGAGTGAGAGCAACAGTGAAATGACTCTGAGCCCCACGCCGACACCGGTGATGTTCTCGAGGTTGAGCCATTTCACGATCTGAGTCGCAACCGGCCCACTGCTCAGCGCCGACATTCCCAGTGAGACGACCATGGCGAGAGCCAGACCGACGAGGGCCCCCGCGTCACCAAGTTTGGTACGTACGAAACCCTTCGGCTCGCGCTTGCTCTCCCACATCGCCGTCAGCGCGTCGCGAACGTTTGCCATCCAACCGAGACCCGCGTACGCGGCACCCAGGAGACCGAAGATTCCGACGCTCGCGCGCGAGTCGATGGCCGAATCGATCAGCGTGTTGATGGTGTCACCCAAGCTGCCCGGAATGCTCTTGGTGATCTGCTCCTGAATCGACTCCAGGTACTCGGGATGCCCGGCCAATACGAAACCGGCCACTGCAAACGCGACCATCATGATCGGAATCAACGCGAGAACGCTGAAGTACGTGATACCAGCAGCGTAATAGTCGCCTTTTTGCTCTTGAAACCGTCCGGCCGCGCGAACCAGATGATCGAGCCAGGGTCGCGCTGCCCGTTGCTTCTCGAGAAAGCTCGGTGCGTCGTCGTCCGTGTCAGCCATTGCCGTCCCCCTCATGTTCGGTCAGGCGTCGTGAGTCCGAATTCGCGTAAGTCAGCCCTTCGGTGCCAGGAATCCGACCTTGTCATAGACAGCGGCGAGAGTGCGTGAAGACACCTCACGGGCGCGGTGCGCTCCAGCCGCGATGATGCGATCCAGCTCTGCCTCGTCGGCAAGGTAACCGTCGACCTTCGCCTTGAGTGGGGTGACGAACTCGGTCAGCACGTCAGCGGTATCGGTCTTGAGGTCGCCGTACCCCTTGCCCTCGTAACCGGCCACCAGAGTCTCGATCGGTACTCCCGAGAGAGCCGACTGAATGGTGAGCAGGTTGCTGACGCCCGGCTTGGCCTGCGGGTCGAAACGAATCTCGCGCTCGTTGTCGGTGACGGCCGACTTGATCTTCTTCGCCGACACCTTCGGATCGTCGAGCAGATTGATCAGTCCGGCCGCACTGGCAGCGGACTTGCTCATCTTCGCGGTCGGATCCTGCAGGTCGTAGATCTTTGCCGTGCCCTTGATGATCTGCGGCTCGGGAACGACGAACGCCTTGCCGTAGCGGGTGTTGAACCGTCCGGCCAGATCGCGTGCGAGTTCGAGGTGCTGACGCTGATCCTCACCCACCGGAACTCGCTGCGGGCGGTACAGAAGGATGTCCGCGGCCATCAGAACCGGATACGTGAACAAGCCGACACTGGCGTTGTCGCTGCCTTGCTTGGCGGACTTGTCCTTGAACTGCGTCATACGGCTGGCTTCACCGAAACCGGTGATGCAGTTCAGGACCCACGCCAACTGTGCGTGCTCGGGAACCTGACTCTGTACGAACAGCGTCGCCCGATCCGGATCGATCCCCACCGCAAGGAGCTGAGCCACCGCAACCTTGGTGCGACGACGCAATTCCTTCGGGTCCTGCGTCACCGTGATGGCGTGAAGATCCGGAATGAAGTAGAAAGCGTCGAAATCGTCCTGCAACGGAACCCACTGCTGCAGCGCACCCAGGTAGTTGCCGAGGTGGAAAGAATCCGACGTCGGCTGGATTCCGGAAAGCACGCGAGGCTTTGCGGTGGGCTTCTGTTCTGCAGGGGTCGACATGGTTCCGATCTTTTCACGAGTGGAAATCAGTGCAGTGGCGTGGTGCCCGGGTAGTCGAGTTCGACGAGGTCTTCACCGTGGGCGGTGAGGTCCTCCGCACCGAACTGGTAGACGGTCCGGAAAACGACGGGTTCCCATTCTTCGGCGTAGAAGTCCATCGTTTCGCAGAACCACTCCAACTGATCCTGTTGCTCGGACAGTAGAGAACCCGCGCCTCGGACCACAACTACATATCCGGCGCCGAGTCCGAGGACGTCGTCGAGATCGCGCATGACGTCGTCGAAAGCGTCTTTATTTCGCCCGAAGTGGGACGGAAACTGGAAGGCTGCCGCAAACTCGTCGAAGACCTGCGCCGTTGTCCGCATGTTCTCTCCGCGAACCACCCGAACGACAAAATTCTCGGCACGGAGTTGACGTGCAAGATCATCTGCAACGGCCGGGTCGCTCTGCAGCGCCACCGAAGCCACATCCGAAGACGGATCCAGCCACTGCGCCACGCTGACCGTAGACGAATCGGACATCAGCGAATCCTCACAAACGTGTCGTAGTGATCGAGGGTGTACCACGCCGAACCGTCGTTGCCGGTGACGATTCGCTCGGCGTCGCGTCCTTGGCCGTTCTTCTTCGGGTTCACGTCCCATTCCTGATAGACGACACGTCCGCCACCGGCACCGACAGCGGGTAGACGTCCTTCGCTGTTGCGGAAGGTGATGCCGCCCTTGGTGCCCGGCGCATTGGCGGAATCCGGCCACCTCCCGGCGTCGATCTCCACCAGCGTGGCGAGCACTCGCGCCGGCGCATCGCTGTTCGTCTGCTGCGTTGTCTTGACAGCGGAGCTCGAGGGCACGGAACTCGACGGCGCAGCCTTGGTGGTGGCGCCAGGCTTGGCTTGAACACTCGAGGACTGGGCACTCGAGGACTTCGTCACCGACGACGCCGAACTGTCGGAGTCACGTGAAGAAAGGGTGACCGCCAGCACGAGCGCAACCACCGCCACCACGACGGTGATGATGGCGTTGCGCGTCTTTGCGCTCGGCATTTTCAGACCTTCAGACATACGCGTCTCTATCGGTACGAGACGGTGACAGGCGCATGATCCGACCAACGGAGGTCGTAGGACTCAGCGCGTTCCACGAGCGCGACCTTGGCCCGCTCGGCGTATCCGCGAGTGGCAACCTGGTAATCGATACGCCAACCCGAATCGTTGTCGAATGCCTTTCCGCGGTAAGACCACCACGAGTACGGGCCGTCGACACCCGGATGGAGGGTGCGGAAGACGTCCACCCACGCGGAATCTTCGGCGAACAGCAGATCCATCCAGGCGCGCTCCTCGGGGAGGAATCCCGAGGACTTCTTGTTGGTCTTCCAGTTCTTGAGGTCGAGTTCGGTGTGCGCGATGTTCCAATCGCCGCTGACCACCACGTGACGATCGGCAGCCTCGGCCGCTGCAGCGGTGGAGGCGAGGTGAACTGCGAAGGACGCCATGAACCGCTCCTTCTCCTCCTGCTTCGGCGTGAGCGCCTCACCGGAGGGCAGGTACAGGCTCGCGACGGTCAGATCGGCGAAGTCGGCTTCGATGTATCGACCGGCGTCGAGAAACTCGTCGTCCCCGTGACCGATCCGCACCGCGTCAGGTTCCGTGCGTGAGAGCACCGCGACTCCGTTGCGTCCCTTCGCGGACGGCTCGGCGGAGACGAGGAACCATCCGTTGCCGAGCGCTGGTTCGAGAGTCTCGCGAAGCTGATCGTCCGACGCACGCGTTTCCTGAAGGCAGATGAAATCCGCCGACGTCTTCTCCAGCCAGTCGAGCATGCCCTTGCGGGCAGCTGCTCGAACGCCGTTGACGTTCACGGACGTGATGGTGTGGGGCGCAAGAATGTGGGAGTCAGCAGTTTGTGGCACGGCAAGCACCGTAGCCGATTCCACCGACGCGGATGGGCGCCCAGGTCAGCGCGCGGCCCTACGCTGCAGAATCACCGCTACCGCCAGCACGACGAGACCCGCGACGGCCAGCAACGACCCCACCGCTGCCGGCGCGGTGTAACCGTAACCGGCTGCGATGACGACGCCGCCGATCCACGCTCCGAAGGCGTTGGCGATGTTGAGTGCGGCGTGATTGAGAGACGCGGCCAAGGTCTGAGCATCCTCGGCGACATCCATCAACCGTGTCTGGAGGCCAGGCACCATCGACGACCCGGCGAGCCCGATGAGGAAGACGAAGATCAGTGCCGTGTACGGATTGCGCACGGCGATCACGAAGACCGCGAGGATCACAACGAGGGATCCCATCGACAGGAACAAGCCCTTCATCAGTGCGCGATCCGCGAGGTATCCACCGACGAAGTTGCCGGCCACCATGCCCAGTCCGTACAGCATGAGTGCGAGGGGAATGAACGAAGCGCCAAGCCCGGACACGTCGGTGAGAGCCGTACTGATGTAGGTGTAGACGGCAAACATCCCGCCGAATCCGACCATGCCCACGATCAAGGTCATCCACACCTGAACGCGGCCCAGTGCCCCGAGTTCGGTGATCGGATTCGTCACCGGCATACCGTCCAAACGCGGAATCCAGACGAAGAGCGAAGCAACGGTTGCCACCCCGATCACGGCGACCAAAGCGAAGGCGCTGCGCCAGCCGAGTGCCTGGCCGATCCAGGCCGCGACCGGTACCCCGATCACGTTGGCCACGGAAAGACCCATCATCACCATGGCGACGGCCTTCGCGCGTTTTCCCGGTTCGGCCAGGTGAGCTGCGACCAGTGCGGCGACTCCGAAATACGCGCCGTGCGGCAATCCGGCGACGAAGCGGGCCATCATCAGCGTCGTGTACGAGGGCGCGAAAACCGAGGCGGCATTGCCGACGGTGAACGCGACCATGAGTGCGATCAACAGGGTGCGGCGCGGTACTCGTGCGGTGAGTGCAGCGATCAGCGGAGCGCCGACGACAACCCCGAGCGCGTACGCCGAGATCACGTGACCCGCGACGGGTTCCGAGACGCCGAGTCCGGATGCCATTTCCGGGAGCAACCCCATGGCGACGAACTCGGTTGTGCCGATACCGAAACCACCGAGAGCGAGAGCGAGCATCGCCGGACCTCTGGCGGAACGAACCCCGGGTGTCGAGGTGTCAGAACGGGAGAGGGTAGACGAAGTCACTGACCAATTGTGGTCTCACACCTGGTTGAACTTCCAAGTGAGAGCGGGTGAGTTCACTCACGTGAGACCGCGAACACAAATGGGACGCCCGGTTTCCCAGACGTCCCATTTGACAGGTGAAGCGGTGAATCTACTTCGCGGCCATGGCCTTCTGCAGGTTCACGTCGAGCGCGCCGAGGAACTCCTCGGTGGTCAGGTAGCCCTGATCGCCGCCGACCAGCATCGAGAGGTCCTTTGTCATCTGGCCGCTTTCGACGGTCTTGATGACAACGTCTTCGAGCGCCTGCGCGAAGCCGATGACCTCAGGGGTGCTGTCGAGCTTGCCACGGTGCTCGAGTCCGCGGGTCCACGCGAAGATGGACGCGATCGGGTTGGTCGAGGTGGGCTTGCCCTGCTGGTGCTGACGGTAGTGACGCGTCACGGTGCCGTGAGCAGCCTCTGCCTCACAGGTCTTTCCGTCCGGTGTCAGCAGAACCGACGTCATGAGGCCGAGCGAGCCGAAGCCCTGGGCCACGGTGTCGGACTGGACGTCGCCGTCGTAGTTCTTGCATGCCCAGACGTATCCGCCCTCCCACTTGAGTGCGGAAGCGACCATGTCGTCGATGAGGCGGTGCTCGTAGGTCAGACCTGCAGCATCGAACTCAGCCTTGAACTCGGTCTCGTAGACGTGCTGGAAGATGTCCTTGAAGGCACCGTCGTACGCCTTGAGAATGGTGTTCTTGGTGGACAGGTACACCGGGTAGTTCTGCTGCAGTCCGTAGGTGAGCGACGCGCGAGCGAAGTCACGGATGGACGTGGTGAAGTTGTACTGCCCCTGGACGACGCCGCCCTCTTCGGGGAAGTTGACCAGTTCGTGCTCGATCGGTGCGCTGCCGTCCTCAGGCGTGTAGGTGATCATCACCTTGCCGGGGCCGGGGACCTTGAAGTCTGTGGCGCGGTACTGGTCGCCGAATGCGTGACGGCCGATGATGATCGGCTTGGTCCAGCCCGGAACGAGTCGCGGAACGTTGGAGATGATGATCGGTGCGCGGAAGATCGTGCCGCCGAGAATGTTGCGGATCGTTCCGTTCGGGGAACGCCACATCTTCTTGAGACCGAATTCCTCGACACGTGCCTCGTCCGGCGTGATCGTGGCGCATTTGACGCCGACGCCGTGCTTCTGGATCGCGTGCGCTGCGTCGATGGTGACCTGGTCGTCGGTCTCGTCGCGGTACTCGATACCGAGGTCGTAGTACTCGAGGTTCACATCGAGATACGGATGGATCAACTTGTCTTTGATGAACTGCCAGATAATGCGCGTCATCTCATCGCCGTCGAGTTCGACGACGGTGCCCTCAACCTTGATTTTGGACATGGGTGCTTCGCGTCCTCCTAGGAAGTTTCCCTGGTTACACGGTTGCGGTCACACTTTGTGAGTGGGTCCGCGAACGGTTCGATTATCAAACCTAGACGGTGTGGACTGATCTCGGGAGATGAGTCCCAAACAAGACAAGCGTACTGCTAACCCGTGAGGCCGCAACCGGCAGGTCCACTCATCGGTCTCTACTCGCGAGTAACTTTTGCCTGCTAGTGGGCTGCGTCGCTCTGCCTCGTGTGCGGTTGCGGCTCACATTTCGCCCCGTGTCAGGACTGCGCTCACTTCCCGGTAGAATCCGACTTGGTCATGAGTGCCAGCGTCAAGCCCCGGCTCGCTGGACGGCAACCCTCCAACCGCGGTGGGGTGCCCCGGGTGATGACCAGGTTTCCCGACGTGGATCTGCTCGCGCAGTTCCACCGCAATTCGGGTGACAAGCGCGGGTCCGACAGGGACGGACCCCAGACCGGGCCGAGCCCCACGGAGGTATTTCAGTATGTGTCGCACTTGTAGATAGACCCCAGCACGGGGCGGCGATCATTCGCCCCCGTCCGACATCTATCCGTCAGACCACTGGAGTGAACAAATCATGACCGACAACACAGCCGACGCCGCAGCAACTTCGGATCCGACCGCGAACTGGTCGTTCGAGACCAAGCAGGTGCACGCCGGACAAACAGCGGACACCGCCACAAATGCGCGCGCTCTGCCGATCTACCAGACCACCAGCTACGTCTTCGACAGCACCGATCACGCTGCGGCACTGTTCGGCCTCGCCGAGCCGGGCAACATCTACACGCGGATCATGAATCCCACACAGGACGCCGTCGAGCAGCGCATCGCTGCCCTCGAAGGCGGAGTCGCCGCACTCCTCCTCTCCTCGGGTCAGGCCGCCGAGACCATCGCGATCCTCAACATCGCCGAGGCCGGCGACCACATCGTCTCCAGCCCGTACCTGTACGGCGGCACGTACAACCTCCTGCACTACACCCTTCGCAAGCTGGGTATCGAAGTCACGTTCGTCGAGGATCCCGACAATCTCGAGCAGTGGCGCGAAGCCATTCGCCCGAATACGAAGGCGTTCTACGGCGAAACGATCGCCAATCCGAAGAACCACATCCTCGACCTACCCGGTATCTCGTCACTGGCCCACGAGAACGGTCTTCCGTTGATCGTGGACAACACAGTCGCGACGCCGTACCTGCTTCGCCCACTCGAACACGGCGCCGACATCGTCGTTCACTCCGCCACCAAATACCTTGGTGGACACGGCACCGCGATCGCCGGCGTCATCGTCGACGGTGGCACTTTCGACTGGACGCAGGGTCGCCACACGAACTTCACGACGCCTGATCCCAGCTACCACGGCGTCACCTTCGCAGACCTCGGCGCGCCGGCGTTCGCACTCAAGGCCCGCGTCCAACTGCTGCGCGATCTCGGTTCCGCCGTGGCGCCGTTCAACGCGTTCCTCATCGCGCAGGGTATCGAAACCTTGAGCCTGCGCATCGAGCGCCACGTATCCAATGCACAGAAGGTCGCCGAATTCCTCGACGGTCACGTCGAGGTCGCCTCCGTTTCCTACGCGGGACTTCCCTCCTCGCCATGGTTCGAACGTGGAAAGCAGCTGACGCCCAAGGGAACCGGCGCCATCGTCACCTTCGAGCTGCCCGGCGGTATCGATGCGGGCAAGACGTTCGTCAACGCCCTGACGCTGCACAGCCACGTCGCCAACATCGGTGACGTTCGCTCACTCGTCATCCACCCCGCGTCGACGACGCACTCGCAGCTCACCCCCGAAGAGCAGCTCGCTTCGGGCGTCACGCCCGGGCTCGTCCGCCTCGCGGTCGGCATCGAAGGAATCGACGACATCCTCGCCGATCTCACCGTCGGCCTGGCAGCGGTGGCAAACTCGTGACCGTGAACGAATTGGAGCCCAGGATCGACCTCCTGCCCCCACCCGACGGCCAGGTGGGGTTCGTCGACATCGGTGCCTTGGAACTCGAGAGCGGCGCGGCACTCCCATCGGTTTCGCTCGCCGTTCAGCGGTGGGGTGAGCTTTCCCCGAACCGCGACAACGTCGTACTCGTCGAGCACGCACTGACCGGAGACTCACACGTCACCGGACCGATCTCCGCGAATCAGCCCTCCCCCGGCTGGTGGAACGGGATGGTCGGCCCCGGCGAACCGATCGACACCGGCGAATGGTGCGTCATCGCAACCAATGTCCTCGGTGGTTGTCGCGGCACGACCGGTCCCAGTTCGCCGGCCGACGACGGCAAGCCGTGGGGCAGCAGGTTCCCGGAGATCTCCATCCGGGATCAGATCGCGGCGGAGAAGAAGCTCGTCGATCTCCTCGGGATCGACCAGTTGGCCTCGGTAGTCGGCGGATCCATGGGGGGCATGCGCACCCTCGAATGGGCAGTTACCTACCCGGACAGCATTCGCTCCGCGTTGGTTCTCGCAACCGGTTCACGGGCCACTGCAGATCAGATCGGCACCCAGACGACGCAGATCGCGGCCATCGTCTCCGATCCGGATTGGCAGGGCGGTGACTACCACGGAACGGGGCGGGCACCTCGCGCCGGGCTCGGCATCGCTCGTCGCATCGCGCACCTGACGTACCGCACCGAGGCCGAACTGGACGCGCGCTTCGAGAACTCCGCTCAGAACGACGAAAATCCTTGGAACGGTGGACGATACGCCGTACAGAGTTACCTGGAACATCAGGCAGACAAGCTGGTCGACCGCTTCGACCCGAGCACGTACGTCCTCCTGACCGAGGCCATGAACCGGCACGACATCGGTCGTGGACGCGGCGGTGTTGCGGCGGCGTTGGCATCGATCACGGCACCGGTCGTGGTGGGCGGCGTCGACTCGGATCGGCTGTATCCCCTTCGCTTGCAGGAGGAGATCGCCGACGGAATTTCCACGTGCAGCGGCCTCGAGATTCTCAAGTCCAAGGACGGCCACGACGGCTTCCTGACGGAGGCGGACGCCGTCGCCGGACTGCTTCGCCGAACGATGGAGTTCGCGCGTACGGCTCGCTGATTCGGCACAGAGCCACGTTTTCAGGATTCGTCAATGTCGGGAAAACCACAGCTGATCTGCGGGTTTTCCCGACATTCTCATTGGCGAACGTGAGCCGGCGCGGCTAGCATCGGCGAACGTGAATCAGCCATGCTCGACGCGCCTGCAGGCTACGTACATTCCCGAGCACATGTCCTTCGCGTTCTGGGGTGACGCAGACCCGGCAACGCGGCTGTCGGCACTGGGGATGCCGACCGGGTCGCCGGGCGTGTGCAGGCTTGCGATCCCGGTCGACGAGTCGATCACAGCAACCGACGTCGGAGCGCAACTGCTCGACCTCACCACCGCGATCGACGCGTTCCACAACCTCGATGCTGGTCGCGGCGACCTCGGATCGTCGCTGCTCGCGTGGAAGCGCGTCATCGACACCGGCGCACATGACATTCCGACCGCAGCGCATGCCGCGATCGAGCACGACGACACGAAGATCCGAAGCGCCGAGTCCACGGTGCGGTTGTTCACGGATGCGCGTACAGCCGTGGACAGCCTTCGCCGAGCAAAGATTCAGGCGACTCTGCGCCCGTATCAAATGCAGGGAGTTGCCTGGCTGACGGCTCTGTCGGGTTCGGGTGGTGGGATCTTGGCCGACGAGATGGGTTTGGGTAAGACACTGCAAGCGATTTCGATGATCGCGATCCGCGCCGGCGACGGTCCGCATCTGGTTGTGTGTCCCACCTCGGTGATAGGAAACTGGCGCCGCGAGATCGAGCGATTCGCTCCGCATCTGCCACTGCACGTTCATCACGGGGCCGCCCGTGCACTTCCCACTCGTATCCCCGCCGGCACTACGGTTCTGACCAGCTACAGCGTCTTGCGTTCCGACGCAGCCCAATTTGCCCCGGTCCATTGGAGTTCAGTGGTCTTCGACGAGGCGCAACAGATCAAGAACCCCGCTTCCCTCGCCGCGAAAGCAGCAATGCAGTTGTCGGCGGACGTCAAGGTAGCGATGACCGGCACGCCGGTGGAGAACCGCCTCGAAGAATTGTGGTCACTCTTTCGCGTCGCAAATCCCGACGTCCTCGGAACTCGCGCACGGTTTCGTCAACGCTTTGCCGTACCGATCGAATCCGGTCGATCGGCCACCGCGGCGACCAGGCTTGCCGCGGTCATCGATCCCTTCATTCTGCGCAGAACCAAAGACACAGTGGCCAAGGATCTTCCGCCCAAGCAGTTCTCCACGGTCTCGTGCACTCTGACGTCGGAACAGGCGCGCATCTACCGGTCGGCAGTTGCCGATGCGTTCGACTCCGGATTGGGCACGGGAATTGCCCGGCGTGGCAACATCCTTGCGCTTCTGACCACTCTCAAGCAGGTATGCAATCACCCGGCGCAGGTCACCGGCGATACGGACGACCTCTACGGAAGATTCGGAAAGCTCGACCGCGCAACGGAAATGATCGCCGAGATCGTCGACGACGGCGATCGCGCGCTGATATTCACGCAGTACCGGACGATGGGCGAGATGCTCTCGCGACACCTGGGAGCCGAACTGGGTATCGGTGCCGTGCCTTTCCTCCACGGCGGCCTGAACACCGACAAACGAGACGCGATGGTCGACGCGTTCCAGAACGAGACGGATTCACCACCGGTTCTGATTCTGAGCTTGCGCGCCGCCGGCTTCGGCCTCAACCTCACGCGCGCAAGTCATGTCGTGCACTACGACCGGTGGTGGAACCCAGCCGTCGAGGATCAAGCAACCGACCGGGCACACCGCATCGGCCAGAAACGCACCGTCAACGTCCACACCTTGGTGACGGGCGGTACCGTGGAGGATCACATAGCAGCGATACACGAGTCCAAACGAGCTGTGGCCGATGCTGTCTCCGGGAACGTCGAGGCCGCGCTGGCCGATCTCCCCGACGCCGAACTGCGTGAACTTCTCGAACTCGACGGCGCGGTGATCATCTGATGGCCAACGAATTCGGCGTCACCGCTTGGGGTCGAGCGTGGCTGCGCACGGTGGAGCGGACAGCGGCATCCGGTCCGAACCCGTCCCTGCCGACGGCTCGCACCCTGGCACGCAACGGTTCCGTGGAGTTCACCGTCGTCTCGTCGGGGACCGTCGTCGCCGAGGTGAGCACCAAGGCAAAAACTTCGTCAGTGACGATTGGTGTCCCGCTCTGGACCAAATCCGAGATCGCTGCAGTGAAGAGCCTTCTCCGTTCGGCTGGAAAGGCGAACAGATCCGTCTCCACCGGCGAACTGCCGGACAGCGTCGTCACCGAACTGCAGGCTCGAAATATCGCAGTAGCCGTTGATCTTTCGGAGTGCACTTCCAGCTGCGACTGCTCAGGTCGACGCTCGCCGTGCGTTCACCATCTCGCCGCGATCTACGCCCTCGCCGGGCGAATCGACGAGGAACCTGCACTTGCGGTGACGTTACGGAGTGCACCGGTCAAGGCTGGAAAGAAGTCGACATCCACACATTCGCCGGAGTGGATCCCTTTGAGTGATATCGACATTCGCTCGTTCTACGGGGACTGACCTTCTCAGTCGGTACCGAGCGGATCGATGGTCAGGGCGAGCGTCGCGATCAGCACACCCATAACGCCCATCGCCGCAGTGTCGAAGACCCTTCCACGCACCGCGAGCAACCCCACACGGTTCTCGGGAACGAACCACCGAGCGGCAGCTCCGATGATGACGGCAACACCGAAGACGAGGGCGCCGCGGCGCCACCGGTCGGCCAGCACGAGAACCACGGCCGCCGCGATCACGGCGAGGACCGCGAGCATGGGCAGATTCTTCTTCGCGAGGCCGACCAGTGAGGACATCGGACTCAGACTCCGGCCAGAACCCGCTCGGCGCGCTCGACCACGTTGGTGATCAGGAACGCGCGGGTCAGCGGTCCGACACCACCGGGGTTGGGTGAGACGAAGCCGGCGACCTCGTTGACGTCGGCTGCGACGTCGCCGCGCAGGCCGTCGTCGGTGCGACTGACGCCGACGTCGAGGACCGCTGCCCCGGGCTTGACCATGTCTGCGGTGATGAGGCCGGGAACGCCGGCGGCAGCGACGATGATGTCGGCGCGGCGAACCTCGGCCGCGAGATCGCGGGTACCGGTGTGGCAGAGCGTGACCGTCGCGTTCTCGCTACGACGCGTCAGCAGCAATCCGATCGGGCGACCGACTGTGACGCCTCGTCCGACTACCACCACGTGTGCGCCTGCAATAGGGACCTCGTAGCGGCGCAGGAGATGCAGGATTCCACGCGGGGTGCACGGCAGCGGGGCTTCCTTGCCCAACACCAGTCGACCGAGGTTGACCGGGTGCAAGCCGTCGGCGTCCTTGTCGGGGTCGATGCGCTCGAGGGCTGCGTTCTCGTCAAGGTGCTTGGGAAGCGGCAACTGCACGATGTAGCCGGTGCACTCGGGATTGGCATTGAGCTCGTCGATCGTCGCATTGAGCTGCTCCTGCGTGATGTCGGCAGGCAGGTCGCGTCGCAAAGAATTGATACCGACCTTGGCGCAGTCGTTGTGCTTGCCGCGCACGTAAGCCGCGGATCCGGGGTCGTCGCCCACCAGGATGGTGCCCAAGCCGGGTGTGATGCCCTCTGCCTTCAGAGCGCTCACCCGCACCTTCAGGTCTTCGAAGATTTCGTCGCGGGTAGCTTTGCCGTCGAGGATCGTTGCAGTCACGGCGACCATTGTTCCAGGTTAGGGTCGATGAGTGACAACGGCTCCGGAACTACGCGGCCCGAGGGTGCTCCTCTCCCCCGTCGCGCCCGATCATCACGCCCGTCTGCGGGCAATTCACCTGCACCCGGACGTCGTGCACTGGTGGCAAAATCCCGACGACGACTGGCCTGCAGCGCCGGAGGCTGGCACCACGCGCTACAGCATCTTCCACGGCGACCACCTGATCGGCTTCATCCAGTGGTATGAGGCGGAGGACAACCCCGACTTCCGCCACGCCGGGCTCGACTTGTTCCTCGATCCCGACTTCCACGGCCGAGGGTTCGGTCGCGAATCGATTCGCGTGCTGTGTGCCCACCTGATCGACGACCTCGCATTCCACCGTCTGGTCATCGACCCGGAAGTCGACAACTCCGTCGCCATCGCGTGCTACCGATCGGTGGGGTTCAAAGACGTCGGGGTGATGCGCGAGTATTCGCGAGATCGCCATGGTGTGTGGAAGGACGGACTGCTGATGGATCTGCTCGCACGGGAATTCATCCGCTGATCGACTGGGACGAGTTCGAAAGGACCGACATCATGTTGCTGGACAAGGAATTCACGGCCACCCTGCAGAAGAGCGACGCCAAGGGCGGGTGGACTTATGTGATCTGGCCGGAGTCCGCCGAGTTCTTCGGCACCCGCGGCCTGGTCAAGGTACGCGGGACGATCGACGGACATCCGTTCCAGAGTTCGTTCATGGCGTTGGGAGACGGTAACCACAAGCTGCCGGTCAAAGCCGATCTTCGCAAAGCCATCGGCAAGGAGACCGGCGAGCTGGTGACGGTGCGCCTCGAGGAGCGCTTGGAGAGCTAGGCGCTGCTACTTCATGTCGACGACAAGACCGTGCGCCGACGCGTACGCCACCGCCTGCATCAACTCGATCTGCGCGTTTCCGACGGACGCGGACGTCCACAGGCTCGGATCGATCCGCGCACCGCGCAGATCTGCACCTTCGAGTTTGAGTCCACCCGTACGAGCACCGGACAGATCCGCCGACGCCAGCACCGCGCCCCGCATGTCGGCCCGAACCAGGTTCGCTTCACGGAATCGGCATGAGGTGAAGTCGATCTTCCTCAGGTCCGCCCCACCGAGTGAGGTCAACGAGAAGTCGACTTCGTCGAGCGTCAACGGCCGGATGCGGCAACCGTCGAACGTCGACCCGAGCAGACTGCAGTTTCGGAACGTGCTGTGCCACAGGCTGGTCCGAGCAAAATTGCACGAGCGAAACGCAGTTCCCGTGTGCACGGACTCCCCCAGATCGGTGCCGGTGAAATCACAGTCCGTGAACACCACCGACTCCGTCGTGAGTCCCGTGAGATCGGCATCTCGGAAATTGCAATTGGTGAAAGTGCGCTGACGCCACTTCTGCCCGGCCAGCCGCGCGTCTGAATAATCTTCGCCGACGACATCGTCGGATTCTTCGGGGAGCATGCCGTCCATACTGCCCCGCCGCACCGACACCGGTTCGATCGCCTAGGTCTCGCAGGCCACGCCGTCACCGTCACGATCAAGCTTGGACGAATAGCCGGGATCGCCGCGGTAGATCGGGGCAGCACCGGCCGCTCGCACGGCTGCACAGTTGGCGTAATACACCCCCGCGTCAGGCACCTTGGCCGGCGGCGGAACGTACGCCGGTTCCGTTGTCTTCGGCGGTGTGTACGCCGGAGCGGGCGGAACATACGGCGTAGTCGTGGTCTCCGGGACCTGCGGAACCAGCGGCACTATTGCCACGGTGGTTGTCGTCGGTGGCGGCACGATCGTTGTCGTCGTCGGCAAGAGGGACGAAGTCGTGGTCTTCGTCGTCGACGGGACCGTGCTCTTGGTTGTCGTCGCTGCAGCTGTCGTCGAAGAGGTCGCAGCAGGCGTCGTCGATTCTTCCGACTTGCCCGCTCCCGTCGCCGCGGCGATGGCAACCAGCCCCACGACTGCCGCGCCGGCGATCCACGGCCACTTACGCCGCGTCTTGCCTTCCTCGGCGCTAGTGTCCGGCACCGCCGATCCGGGTGCGCCGAAGACCTGCGTGGGAGTGCCGAAAGCCTGAGTGGGTGCGTCGACGCCCTTGGGCCGTGTCTGCGCGGTCCACTGCTGGCCGTCCCAGTAACGGTCGATCGTGGGGTCGAAGGGGTCGGGGTTCCAACCGGCGGGAGGGTTCATCAAAATGTCCGTTCTGCGAAGAGTGCCGGAAATAGATTCGCACGGACTGGCCGGTTTGTTACCAATTCGCCCACACTTCCCGACCGGGTCTTCTCACGGACGTGGGCACCGATACGTCGCCCGGTACAGTTCCTCGAGTGTTCCGAGTGATGTTCCACGAGCCCCGCATCCCACCCAACACCGGAAACGCGATCCGCATGGTCGCAGGCACCGGTTGCGAACTCCACCTGGTCGGCCCTCTCGGGTTCGACTTGTCGGAGCCGAAGCTCAAGCGCGCAGGCTTGGACTACCACGACCTGGCGACTGTCACGGTCCACGAAAACCTGACCGCTGCCTGGGAAGCCGTCACCCCCGCTCGCGTGTTCGCCTTCACCGCGCACGCGACCACGTCGTATGCCGATATCGCCTACCAACCCGGCGACGTCCTGCTGTTCGGGCCCGAACCCACCGGACTGTCCGAAGAAGTATTGGCGGACGAACACGTCACCGAGCGCCTGCGTATCCCGATGCTGCCCGGACGCCGGTCCCTCAACCTGTCCAACGCTGCCGCCCTCGTGACGTACGAGGCCTGGCGTCAGCACGGGTTCAAGGGCGCTGTCTGATCGACGTCAGTAGACGTCCCGGACATAGCGCTTCTCCGCCGAAAGAGCCTTCACGTATGCCTCGGCACTGCGAGGAGCCAGTTTTCCGTGTTGAGCGACCACCCCGTTGAGGGCACTGTCGACGTCCTTGGCCATCCGGTTGGCATCGCCGCAGACGTAGAAGTGCGCTCCCTTCTGCAACCACTCCCACAGCAGCGCACCCCGCTCACGCATCCGGTCCTGCACGTAGACCTTGTCGGCTTGATCCCGGGAAAACGCGAGGTCGAGTTCGGTGAGGAATCCGTCTTTCCGCAATTCTTCGATTTCTTCGCGGTAGTAGAAGTCGGTCGCGGCGTGCTGTTCTCCGAAGAACAGCCAGTTCGGGCCCGTGTGCCCCAATGCCCGCCGCTCATGCAGGAAGGCACGGAACGGTGCAATGCCAGTCCCCGGACCGACCATGATCATCGGGGTCTCGGGATCGGAAGGTGGCCGGAAGTGGGTCGACTTCTGCACGTAGATACCGATGTCGTCATCGTGAGCGTGGTCGGCGAGGTAAGTCGAGCACACTCCACGCCGTGGGACACCCGCAACGTTGTATCGCACCGCGGACACCGTCAACTGCACTTCGCGTGGGTTCTCCTTCGGACTGGAAGATATCGAATACAGCCGCGGCTGAATCGGTTTGAGCAGCGAGAGCCATTCGTCGGTCGAGGCACGAACGGGCGACTGCGCGAGAATGTCGACGGACTGTCGTCCCCACGACCAGTCTTTGAACGTGGAGACATTCTCCGGCTTCAACAACTCGGCCAGGTCCGAATCGCGGGTTCGTTGATGCACGAATCGAATCATGTCGGTCGAGATTCGAGTGATCTCCAGGCGCTCGGTGAGCGCGGTACGCAGCGTCATTTCCCCGTACTGCCCCAGTTCGACGGTCTCGTCACCGTCGAGGCCAGTAAGGGTGAGCCACTCGTCGACGAACGGAGAGCTGTTTCGGGGCCAGACTCCGAGAGCGTCGCCGGCTTCGTAACTGACCGTGTCACCTGGAAGGTGAAAGCCCAACTGCCGCACGTCTTTGGAAGAACCCGGACGGTTGAGCACGACATTGCGCGTCAAGGCTGTGGTCAGTGGCGCCTTCTTGTTGTATCGCAGCGGCGGCGACATCGCCGGTGAAATCGGCGCGGCTGCAACGGTTGTCCCAGAATTCTTCTTTGCAACGAGGACGTCGGTCGTCTCGCCGGCCACCGAGCTCCGAAGCTCAGCCGTGACCGCCTCCAGCCATCCAGCAGCGGTGTCCTCGAAATCGGGCTCGCAGTCGGCGCGATCGACGATACGACTGGCTCCCAGTTCGGCAAGGCGGGCGTCGAGCTTTCGTCCGTGTCCACAGAAGTCGGCATAGTTCGAGTCGCCGAAAGCGATGACTGCATAACGTGTCTCGGACATGCGGGGCGCCGTGTCAGCAGACAACGCATCCCAGAAACCGCTGCCGTTGTCCGGGGATTCGCCGTCACCGGAGGTACTGGTGATCAGCAGGACCTCTCTGGTAGCTGCCAGGTCGGCGGCGGGGAACTCGTCCATCGCGTGCATCACCACGGGTAAGCCGATTCCCCCGAGACGAGTGGCGCACTCAGCAGCGAATTCTTCCGCGTTTCCGGTCTGCGATGCCCAGAGCACCACGATCGGCGCGCGCTCGGATCCAATACTCGGACTCGATGACAACGCAAGCCCGTCGGTGTCAGGAAGTGAGATCCGCGAGTACAGGCCGGCCAGAACACCGTCGACCCACATCCGCTTTTCGGCATCGAAGGGTGCCGTCGACGGCAAGGTAGGTACCCCGGCAGTGCGATCGGCGTCCGCACGCAACGCAGCGAGAAGGCCGGCCAGGTAGCTCTGTTGGAGCGCATCGAATACCACTGCAGGTGTTCCTGTTTGACCGAGGACGCCCGCGAGGACATCGGTTCGCGACAAAGCCCGATCAGCTGGCGCGGGAGCCACCAGCGCCGCCTCGGCGAGCACTGTTTCAGGTGTGTTCACGGCGACCTTCGTCATAGTGACAGCGCAGGCTTTGAACTCCGGTTGCTGCGAGGCAGGGTCGATGGCGTCGTTGGTGACGGCGTTGATGGACAGATATTCACCGAAGGCGTCGTTCCAGTGAAATGGGGCAAAGCAGTTCCCCGGACGCACTCGGTCGGTGACAACAGCCGGAAGCACAGCGCGACCGCGACGTGAGGCAACCTCGATCGCATCCTGGTCGACGATGCCGAGCCTGGCGGCGTCGTCGGGATGGATCTCGACGAAGGGACCTGGGTTGAGCTTGTTCAACTTGGCCACCTTGCCGGTCTTGGTCATGGTGTGCCACTGGTGCGCGAGACGACCGGTGTTGAGCAGGAAGGGGTAGTCGTCGTCGGGCATTTCGGCGGGAAGCATGTGCGGCCGTGCGAAGAACATCGCACGGCCAGTGGCGGTGGGAAATGCGAGCCGCGGAGTGCTGCCGTCCTCGCGGATCAGGAGCCTTTGACTGACACCGTCATTGACGTATCGGATGGGATGACGGTCCTGATCACTGTCTGGCGGGCATGGCCACTGGATCGATGTCTTGCGGAGGCGCTCGTAGGTGACGCCGCGTAAGTCGTAGCCGGTCTTCGGATTCCAGAACTGCTTGATCTCTTCGAACACCTCTTCGGCACAGGTGTAGGTGAACGCTTCGGCGTACCCCATCTCGCAGGCGATCCGGGCGATGATCTGCCAATCAGGCAGCGCCTGCCCGACCGGATCCAGTGCCTGCTGAAAGAGCGTCAGGTTGCGTTCGGAATTGATCATCACTCCGTCGGACTCTGTCCACAGCGAAGCAGGCAGCAGAACATCGGCGTATTCGTTGGTCTCGGTGCCCAGGAAAGCATCCTGGGTGATGACGAGGTCGGCCTTCTCCAAGCCGTCGATGACGGTCTTGCGGTTGGCTACCGTTGCAACGGGATTGGTGCAGATGATCCAGCACGCTTTGATGTCGCCCGCCGCCATTCGGGAGAACATGTCGATGGTGCCACCGCCGATGTCGGTGCGCAGCGAGCCCTGCGGGATCCCCCATCGCTCCTCGACGAAGTCGCGATCGGCGTCGACCATCACGGCGCGCTGACCTGGCAAACCTGGCCCCATGTAGCCCATTTCGCGCCCACCCATGGCGTTCGGCTGACCGGTCAACGAGAACGGACCGCTGCCGGGCTTGCAGATCGCACCGGTCGCAAGGTGAAGGTTGCAGATGGCGTTGGTGTTCCACGTGCCGTGGGTGCTCTGGTTCAGCCCCATTGTCCAACAGCTCATCCAGTTGGCGGCCTCACCGATCCACTGCGCTGCAGTGCGGATGTCGGCCTCGGGGATACCGGTGATCTCACTGACCTTCTCCGGGGTGTACTCCGCGAGGAAACTGGGCATCACCTCCCAGCCTTCGGTGAAGTCGGCGATGAAGTCCGGATCTGTGTGGCCGTTCACGACGAGCAGGTGGAGTAGTCCGTTGAGTAGCGCGAGATCGGTGCCGGGAGCGATCTGCAGGAACAAGTTCGCCTTGTCGGCGGTGGCGGTGCGTCGAGGATCGACGACGATCAACTTCGCGCCTGCCTTGATCCGCTCCTGCATCCGCAGAAAGAGGATCGGATGGCAGTCCGCCATGTTCGCGCCGGTCACGAAGAACACGTCGGCGTGTTCGAAGTCCTGATAGGAACCGGGCGGTCCGTCGGCCCCGAGTGACTGCTTGTAGCCGGTGCCGGCACTCGCCATGCACAAACGGGAATTCGATTCGATCTGATTGGTCCCGATGAAGCCCTTGGCCAGTTTGTTCGACAGGTACTGAGCTTCGAGTGACATCTGCCCGGACACGTACAACGCAAACGCGTCGGGACCGTGCTCGTCGACTATTGCCCGCAGGCGCTGGGCGGTGTCAGTGATGACTGCGGCCATGTCCGCCGCTTCGATCGCATCACCTCGGCGCGGACGGCGATATGCAGATTCCATGCGCCCCGGGCCGGCGAGCATGTCTGCGGTCGTGGTGCCTTTGGTGCACAGACGCCCGAAGTTGGTGGGATGTGTCTTCAGACCGGAAGACTTCGCAGCCTTCCGACGCCCCGTCTCGGGATCGGTGATGATGTCGAGGACAAGACCACAGCCCACCCCGCAGTATGCGCAGAGTGTGTCGACACTGGTGGTGGTGAGTTGAGCGCCCATCGATTCATGCATCCCTTCGACCGAGGATCAAGGTCGACTTCTATCTTCGGATGCAGTTGTTTCGGGAGTTCATGCCCGATGTTGCGTATCAATCACTCTTTCCTCACCGCGACCTTCGGACCGATGTGCGGTCCTGGGACCAGCGGTCGTCGACGTGCAGCTGTACGCGAATGCCCAGTTCTACGCTCTGCCGCCGAATCGAGCGATGTAGTGCCAAACCTTCTTGACGTCCTGCGGATCGAAGGATGCACCCCGTGCGAGCCCCAGGACGGCAGGCGTCAGCCGCCTGCCGTGCGCAATTTCTCGGGCAAGGTCGATCACGGCCGCTCCCCGGTATTCGGGATGTTCGGCTATCTCGTCGACATCGACCGCGTATCCCTCGTGCCACAGCACCGGGCACGTGAGCGAGTGGGCGATCTCTTCGATCCGTGTGCCCCGGTAACTCGGATCCAGAACGAGCGCCTCGACGTCCGTCCCGATGTCGACGACGCCGTGAACGTGCGCCTCGATGTAGTGGTCGAGCGGATCGTCGAGCTCGGCAGCCCGTGCGGCGCCGACCAAGCTCATCGCTTCGGCCGTTCCGAAATGATCAGGCTCGAAGACGCTGTCGGGAAAGCAGAAAGTGGTGCGGTCGAGCGTGTGCTCGGCAAGCCGGAAGTAGGACGAGCCGAACCGAGGGGATGCCCCGTAGGGATCGGCGGAGAAGTTCAACGATCCGTACTTCGGCCGTTCCGAGGGCTCTCGCTCGTCGTAAGCTCCGCCGAATATCCGACTCTCCCAACGCCAACGATCGCCGCCGTGATGCGCCGTCAGTCCGCCGTTGCTCGTTCGAGACTCGAACTGGGTCACAAAGGTGCCTTGACGTGCGATCGAGGCCAGTGTCAGACCACGTTCAGACGGGAGGTCCGGATGAAAGTGCAACGTCACCCGGTGATTTCGATCCAACGGGCCGCCCTTCGAGAGACCGCTCACGTGCGCAATCGCGGCAGACCAAGGAGTGGAATCAACAGGCATTCGCCCATTATCCGGATATGGAAGCAGCGCCGGTGAAGAAATCGACCAGTGAATACGGTGCGCCTTCACCGAGGCAGAGATCAAGGATCACGTGCGAGTCCGCGGCCTCGGATGCGCTGCGCACGAACATCGCTTCTTCGTACTCGGCGAGTGCCCCTTCGATGTCGTCGGGGTGCGCGGCGATCGCCTTTCCCAGTTCGGCGCCGTCGAACATGGCCAAGTTCGCACCCTCACCGGACGGGGCCATCAGGTGCGCCGCGTCACCGAGGAGCGTCACCCCAGGCCCTCGATCCCATCGGTGCTCGTCGGGAAGTGCATGGATCGCGCGCGGAATCGGAGCGGTTTCGCCATCGGTGATCAGCGCCGTGAGTTCCGGTGCCCAACAGTCGAACTCGGCCGCGACCCGCGCTGTCGCAGCGGCGGCGTCGGTGAAATCGATACCGGCAAACCACTCCGCCGGACGGTTCAGCTGAACGTAGGTGTGCACGATGTCTCCCGCCTCTCGATGCGCGGCGATCGCTTTTCCTGGTGCGGGCGCGTACATCGCCCCGTCCCCGACGGCTTCGGCTGCAGCCGAATGCTTCTCGTCGACGTCGTAGAGGTAGGTCTCGACGAACGTGGTGCCGACGTATTCCGGCTTCGCATCGGAGAGCAGCGGCCGGATCTTCGACCAGGCACCGTCTGCACCGACGAGAAGGTCGGTGGTCACTGTCGAACCGTCGACGAAGGTCAACTCGTGGCGATCATCTCCGAGCGAGCGCACAGTGTCGACTTTGCGTCCCCATTCGATCGTGTAGTCCGGAAGGGAATCAATCAGGATTCGACGGAGGTCGCCGCGCAGCACCTCGGGACGTGTTCCCGTGCCGTCGTCGGGTTCGTCGAGGAGCACGGCGGCGTGTTGATCGAGTACGCGCGACGCGGCGCCGCCCGCGTGGATGATCGCGCGGAACTCGTCGGTAAGGCCGGCGGCGTCGAGCGCGGCCTGACCGTTGTGTTCGTGGATGTCGAGTTGACCGCCCTGCGTGCGAGCTTCTGCCGACAGTTCCGCCTCGTAGATCTTCGACCGAATTCCATGAACGTGAAGGACACGTGCGAGGGTCAGACCGCCGAGGCCCGCCCCGATGATCGTTATCGAGTTGCTCATGTTTGTTTCCTTTCAGGCTTCAATTGGAACGTCGTTCCAATGACATCTTGGAACGGCGTTCCAGATATGTCAAGATGGTTCGCATGGCGACCAGGAATCAGCGGACCGAACGACGTACGGATGCGCTCTCGAAGGAGCGAATCGTCGAGGCTGCGATCGAGATCCTCGACGACGAGGGCGAAGCCGCGCTGACATTTCGCGCACTCTCCGCACGCCTGGCAACAGGTAGCGGGGCGATTTACTGGCACGTTGCCAACAAGAGCGAACTGCTCGCCGCGGCGACCGACGACGTCATCGCCCGCGTGACAACCGGTGCAACCGAAGGCGCAGCCCCACGGGAGGCGATCCGGACCATCACCCTCGGCGTGTTCGACGCGATCGACGCGCACCCGTGGGTCGGCACCCAACTCTCTCGCGAGCCATGGCAATCAGCGGTGATGCAGATCTTCGAAAGTCTCGGCGAGCAACTCCAGGCGCTCGGCGTTCCCGAATCGGCACAGTTCGACTGCGCGTCCGCGCTCCTGAACTACGTGCTCGGTCTCGCCGGACAGTACGCCGCGGGCGCCCGTCTGCTCCCCCGTGAGACAGATCGGTCCGCTTTCCTCGCGGGCGTCGCCACGCGATGGGAAGAACTCGACTCTGCGAAGTACCCGTTCCTCAATCAGGTGACGGCGCAGTTGCGCGACCACGACGACCGAGAACAGTTTCTGGCAGGCATCGAGCTCATCCTCGCGGGGATCGACACCGTCCGATAGCGGCCGTAGCCGTCAGCGTGAATGAACAGCGGTGTTGGATCCGAGCGCTATGTCGAGGAAATCTCTTGCCGCACCGCGCAATCCGCGATCGGGATCCCAGACGGCTTGGAGTCGACGCGGCATCCGCAAGCCGTCGACGTTGACCGCGACCAGTCGGCCGTCCGTCAGGTCGGCGGCAACTGCCAGCGACGACAGAACAGCCGGGGCGTTGCCTGCCACCACCGCAGCCTTGACAGCGGTACACGAGGTGAGCTCGAGCAGCGGCGGCACACAATCGGGAACAGCATTCTCGAGCGTCAGGCGCGTACCGGACCCTGACTCGCGCTGAATCAGCGGTGTGCGTGCGAGTTCCTCGACCGGAACGGGCACACCATTCGCCCAGTCGTGTCCCGGCGGCACAACCACGACGAGGTGATCACGCGCTACTTCGCACGACGCAAGCGCCGACGGCACATCCGGCCCTTCGACAAATCCGATATCGGCCTGGCCGGCCTGAACTTGAGCAGAGACGTCCGAGGAATTGTGCAAGCTCACCGACGCCACGACGTTGGGGAACTTGTGCCGCATCGCGACCGTCCATCCGGGAACCAGATACTCGGCGATGGTCATGCTGGCGGCAACCGTGACGGCAGCATCACGTTCACCGCGAAGTGCGGCAACTCCCGATGCCATTTCCTCGGCACTGACGAGGATGTGACTTGCCCACTCGAGAATCAGACCGCCCTCGGCGGTGGGACGAACACCGGTCGCCGCTCGATCGAACACCTTGATTCCGAGTTGGCGTTCGACCGAACGCACCCGGGCGCTGACCGCCTGCTGACTGAGTCCGTGCTCCCGGCCGGCAGCACCCATGCTGCCCAGACGCCCTACGGAAAGGAGGACGTCGAGGGCACTGAGTTCCGGCACCCGAGGAGACAACGACATAGTCCCAAGATTAGACCCACAAGGCGAGTTTGTGGGCATTCAAGAACAACCGGTCTACCGGTACGGACCGGATGAGACGACAGTGAAATACATGACCACCACAACGAGTTCCACCTTCGCCCACATCACTCCGAACTGGTTCGCGGCAGCGATGGGAACGGGAATCGTGTCGGTGGCCGCCGCTTCGCTCGAACCGGAGATCGAGGGCTTGAAACTGGTCTCCGAGATCTTCTGGGTTCTGGCGGTTCTCGTACTGTGCGCCTTGATCGGAGCATTTGCCACCCATTGGTCACAACATCGATGTCAGGCCCTCGCCTACCTGCACAGCCCCGCGATGTTCCCCTTCTACGGCGCCGTCGCAATGGCACTGCTGACCGTGGGATCCGCAACCGGCATCACCGGCCCGGACTTCCTCGGCCACGACGTGGCGATCACCGTGTCGCTGACACTGTGGACACTCGGCACGGCACTCGGCCTGGTCACCTACGTCGTGATGATGATTCGACTCGTTCGAGATGCCGGGATGGCGACGGCAATGCCGTTCTGGCTCATGCCCGTCGTACCTCCGATGGTCTCGTCCACCACCGGCGCAGCGGTCAGCACCCACATGCCCGAAGGCGCTCCACGCATCGCGGTACTGGTTTTCTGCTACATCCTGTTCGCTCTGGCGCTGACCGCCGCCATCGGCATTCTGGTAGCCGTCGCCAGGCAGTTCGCACGCAACCGTTCGGCCGGCGTCGACGTGATCCCGTTCAATGCCATTCCCTCACTGTGGATTCCGTTGGGCGTGATCGGACAGTCGATCGCGGCATCCAACCTGTTGGCCGCCGCCTCACGGCATGCACTCAGCCCCGAGCATGCCGACACCCTGCACGAATTCGGGATCGCCTACGGAACCGTCGTCGGAATCATCGGCGTGATCGCGTTTGTCACCGTCACCGTCGTCACCATCCACGCACTGCGCCGCGGCTTGGACTTCTCGCTCGGCTGGTGGAGCTTCACCTTCCCCATCGGAGCATGTGCCGTCGGAGCGAATGCCTTCGGAGTCGCCACCGATTCCACCCTGATCCTGGGAATCGCACTTGCCCTGCTGACCGTACTGATCCCCATCTGGGCAACCGTCGCGGTCAGGACCGTCCGGTCGATCCGCAGTGGAGTTCTACCGGCGGCTGCATGAATTCGCACCGATGAGTTTTGGCTCGCCGTACGGTCTGTACTCACGTAGACCATTGTCGAGAGCAGGAGTACACGGTGAGTCAGTTATTGCGAGTGCAGAATTTCGGCGTTTCGAGTGACGGAATAGCCTGCGGTCCGGACCAGAGCTTCGAGAGCCCGTTCGGCCTGGACCACGGTGAAATGTTTGCGTGGGCAGGAGCTACGGCCAGCTGGCCCAATCGCACCGATCCCGGCGGCAGCCGAGGCCTCGACGACTATTTCACGCGGGACTTCTCCAATAACATCGGCGCCGAAATCATGGGCCGCAACAAATTCTCACCGTACCGCGGCCCTTGGGAGAATCTCGAGTGGCAGGGCTGGTGGGGCGACGAGCCACCGTTCCACACCCCGGTTTTTGTCTTGACCCACCACGTGCGGCCGTCGTTCACGCTATCGGACACGACATTCCACTTCGTCGACGCCGACCCCGCGACGGCCCTCGCGCAGGCACGTGAGGCAGCGCAGGGCAAGGACGTTCGACTCGGCGGCGGAGTCAGCACTATCCGTGAATTCCTCGACGCCGATCTGGTCGACACGATGCACATCGCTGTCTCCCCGATCGAATTCGGATCCGGTCTACGACTGTGGGAGACACCTGACGAGTTACTCGACCGCTTCAACCTCGACGTTGTGCCGAGCCCGAGCGGCGTGACGCACCACCTGTTCTGGCGGAAGTGACGTGTTGGGGCAGCTCCGTAAACGGGAGCTGCCCCAACAGTTACGCGCTATTCGCCGGTCTCGACCTGGCGCCCCGACTGGTACCACGCCATCGTTCCACCGGCCACCGAAACGGCATTGATGCCGCGAGCCTGCAGATACTCAGCGGCTTGCAAGCTCCGACCACCGACGGCGCAGATGATGTACACCGTTTCCGCGTCCGGAATTTCACCCACGCGAGAGACGAATTCGCTGAGCGGAATGAGCGTCGCACCGGGAACTCGGACCTGAGCGAACTCGTCGGCCTCACGGACGTCGATCAACGGCTCACCCGCTGCCAAAGCCGTGTCCAGTGCATTCAAATCGACTTCCAACATTTCTTCTGCGCCTGCCTTCGTGTTCGCTGCTGTCCGAATAGACGGTACCCGCGCGTTTTCGTGCAGCTCCCTTTACGATCTGACAATGACCAATACGGTTCCCGAAAAGTCCGGTTTTTGGAGTCGCCCCACCGTGTGGAAAGTGCTCCTGCTGATCGTCGTCTACCTGGCGTTCTATCTTGCTGTCGGGCAGGTTACCTCCAGGGTTTTTGCAGACCAGATCGACACGGACAATGTCGTGGCAAGCGCCTCCAGCATCCTCCTCGGCGTCGCATTGCCCATCGCGATCGGCGGGATCGCCCTGCTGGTTTTCACGACAAAGGTCGGCTGGCTGCGCGGCGTCTTCGGCCCACAACCCATTCGTGGGCGCGGTTGGATGTGGATCGGTCCGATCATCGTGGTCGCCGCCATTGTTGCGCATCTGGCGGGAACCGATTGGAGCGCCTGGACCACCGGCGAGGTAATCGCCCTGCTGGTGCTCGGTGCGTGCGTCGGCCTGACCGAGGAATTGGCCACCCGTGGCCTGGCAGTGAAGATGCTGCGCGACGCCGGCCACCGCGAGCGCTTTGTCGCCGTCGTGTCTTCACTGGTGTTTGCACTCATGCACACGGTCAACCTGATCGCCGGGATGAAGCCGTCGACCGTCCTTGTCACCGTGGTCTACACCTTCGGTTTCGGTATGTGCATGTACCTGACAATGCGTGTGACGGGCACGATCTGGGCCGCAATCGTGTTACACGGCCTCACCGACCCCACCACAATTCTCTCGACCGGCGGGCTGGACACTTCGGTGACCACGGAAGTGAGCGGCGCCGCCGCCATCACCTCTCTACTGACGGTCCTCTTGGTCGTCTTCGGGGTGATCGCCGTCTTCCTCATCCGAGATCGAATCGGCGAAGAACGGCACACACCCGTCTCGGCCTGACCGACCGCGACCGTACAAGACATACTTGTGCCCATGCCTTCTCGAACCAAGTACTCGTTCGCCGTCGTGACTGCATCGTGTGTGCTGGCACTCTCCGGTGCCGTCACTCATGCCACCGCGGGGGTTCCGACAACTCCCGAAGTCGCGACCACCGAATCCATCGCGTCGGAATCGATCAGCGATCTGTATGCAGCCAAGGGTGTGCATGAAGTGGCTGCCGATTCAGTTCCCGGGTACCAACTGTTCTACCCAGCCGACTTGTCGTCTGATGGCAATCGGCATCCCGTCATCACCTTCGGCAACGGCAGCTACGCGACTTACGAGGAGTACGAAGCGCTCCTGCAACATCTCGCTTCTTGGGGTTTTGTCGTGGTGGTGGCCGACAGCAGCGTGACCGGCGACGGTACCGAGATTCTGGGTGCCGCCCAGTACGTCGTCGATCAGAACACCAACGCTGACAGCATTTTTCACCAGAGGATAGACACCGAAAACATTGCCTCGGTCGGCCACTCCCAGGGGGCAGGCGGCGCGATCAACGCTGCAACTCAGTCGGCGAATCTGATCACCGCCACAGCGGTGCTCGATTTGCCGGACCCGTGGTGGGCCTCGCGACCTGTCGACGTGATCGACGTGGCCCAGTTGACCGGACCGACGTTCTTCATGACCGGCGCCGACGACCCGGTCTCCACCGCCGATCCGCAAGCTGAGTACTTCGACAAAACCGCCGGACCGGCGGTCCGCGGCAGACTGCTTGGCGTCGGCCACAATTGGGCCGCAGATGGCGAAGGATTCCGGGGCTACCTCACCGCGTGGCTGAGATTCACCCTGAGCGGCGACCAGACTGCCGCACGTGCATTTGTCGGCGACTCGGCGGAAATCCTCACCGATCCCCGTTGGGACCGGCAAGCGATCAAGGGTTTGTGATGACGATCTTGCCGTAGGCCTGCCCGGATTTCTGCTGCTCGAAAGCGTCAGCGAGGCGGTCGAGGCTGTAGGAAGAATCTATGACGGGACGAAGCGCCAGGCTCTCCAGCCCGGCGACCATCTCCTCCTGATGTGCACGACTGCCCACCAGAACACCTTCGATGGTGACCTGTTTGGTCAGTAGCGAAGTCAGGTCGATCGACGACGAGGGGCCGTTCATGATGCCAAGCGCGCAGATTCGCCCGCCTGGTCGGACTGCCGCCAGAGATTGGCCGAGGGTGGACGGCCCGCCGACGTCGAGGACGAGGTCGATTCCGCCGCTGAGCCGCATCGCCTCCGATCCCCAGTCCGGGCGCTCGCGGTAGTTGACCACGTGATCGGCACCGAGTTCGGCCAATCGAGCCATCTTGTCGGGTGCCGACGAGGTTGCGATCACCTGGGCTCCAACAGCTTTGGCCAGCTGGACGGCAAACAACGCTACCGTGCTGGTCCCAGGGATCAACACCGACGACCCTGGGATGATCGGGACTCCGGCAAATAGTGCGCGCCACGCTGACAAACCTGCGGTGGGCAAGGTAGCGGCTTCCTCGTAGGTGTAGTTTCGCGGCATCACTGTCACAGCAGATACCGGCACGGTGACGGTGTCGCGGGCGAACCCGTCGACACCGTCACCCGGCGAATTTCCGAATCCGTCGAAATCCGGTGTGCCGCTCCGCCAATGCGGCAAATAGGTGCTCATCACGCGATCTCCGACGCTGAACTGCGTTACGCCGTCTCCGACCGCAACGACCTCCCCGGCAGCATCGGACAACAGGATCCGCGGACCGTCGGTCGCTATCTCTCCGGTCGCCACGAGGTAGTCATGGTGGTTGAGCGAATTAGCGTGGATCGCGATCGTCACCTCACCCGCACCCGGGCCCGGAGTCTCGATCGTCCTCGATTCGAGGTTGTTCAATCCTCCAGGCGGGAGTACGTACACGGCGCGGTTGGTCATGGTGTGGATCCTCGCACGAATGGTGATCGGGTGACGTTCGAAAAGGGTTCTGCTGCTCAGAGGAGAGAAGCGGTGAACCCTCCGTCGAGAACCAGGCTGCTGCCGTTGCACCACGACGACTGGTCGCTCGCAAAGAACACTGCGGCGGCGGCAACTTCCTCGGTCCGGCCATAGCGCGTCTGCTTCGTGACCATCAAGTCGTCGAATCCCCCGGACTCGAGGCCGAGGGCATTCTCGAAATCCTGCTGGTGACTCTTGACCAGGTCGGTATCGATGAATCCGGGCAGCAATGCATTCGCGCGGATTCCGTGGAAGCGAAGTTCGGCTGACAGGGTTTCGGTGAGATTGCGAACTGCTGCTTTGGCTGCGGCATAGCTGCCGATCAAAGGCGAGCCGGTGGTCGACGAGATCGACGAGATGTTCACGATCGAACCGCCACCGGATGCGACGAGAGCGGGCAGCGAATGACGCACTGTCAAGAACACTCCATCGAGGTTGACCGACATCACTTTCCGCCAGTCCTCGAACGAGGTCTCGATCAGCGGGGTCGTGGTGGCGATACCGGCGTTGGGTACTACGACGTTCAGTCCGCCGAACTCTTCGACCGCTCTGGCGACGAGATCCTTGACCTGCTGTTCGTCGGTGACATCAGTTGTGACAGCGATAGCTCCGTCGATCGAGTCCGCCACTGCCTGTGCTCCGCCACCGTTGATGTCGGAGACCACGACCCTCGCGCCCTCCGCCCCGAACGCCCGGGCAATGGCGGCGCCGATTCCGGCACCTGCGCCGGTGACAATTGCAACTTTGTTCGCGAGAAGATCGGACATGTCAGCGTTCCCCTTCAATTCTCGGTCGGGACGTAGAAAAGCAATTCGGGTCCGGTGTCGCCGGTGGTCGCGATGGCCTCGGACATGTCGAGAGTTCCGTCGCCCAAAGCACTTCCCAACGCCTGCGCGGTGCCCGCGAGATCTTCCGTGTCGAGTTGATAGATGCTCAGGTAGCGGCGCGCGGGCAATGCATCCTCGGGCAGCAACTGCACATCCGCCAGGAAGAATCTGGAGGCGGAGACAACTCCGGGCACTCGTTCGACGACCTGCGGAATATGCACGTCGTCGTACCAACGGTTGAACGCATCCTCCGAAGACGGATCGGCGGGGTGTACGTGTGCGACGAGAATCGCTGTGCTCATGAAGTTCCTCTTCGACTCGAAGTGCTTTTGGTTCAGCGCGTTTGGAAGGCGACGATATTCACGCGCAAGGCAACTGACCGCGGCTGCGTGTGGTGAATCGATCGCGCTCAAGCGACAACCCTAGGGAGCAAATGTGACCCGCACCATATGCTCGGAGGTCAGAGTTGAGCTCCACATTTGTCCTCTCGGCACAAAACTGTCTCTCGGCACTAACACGGTGGCCAGAATCAGGCGTTAACGGAAGTCTCGCGATTTGGCCGTTACTCGCAGATCCATCAGCTGCATCCGGTCTGCCACGACGGTGACAGCGCCTTCTGCATTCTGCACCTTCCCTCGAATAAGCAACGCCGGCGCCGTATTTGCCAATTTTCGGTACTTTGCCCACAACCCCACCGAACACACGACGTTGACCATGCCGGTTTCGTCCTCGAGGTTGATGAACGTGACGCCCGCAGCTGTGGCCGGACGCTGCCGGTGTGTGACTGCTCCCCCCACCAGCACACGGTCACCGTCCGGGATGTCGAGAAGTCTCGACGCCGGCACCACGCCGAGCGCGTCGAGCTGTGGGCGGAGGAATTGTGTCGGGTACGTGTCGGGAGATACTCCTGTCGCCCAGACATCCGCCGCCGCCAATTCGACGTCGCTCATGCCGGGCAGGGTGGGAGCTGTGACCGACGCACCGATACCGGGCAAGCGGTCGGGGCGCTCCCCCGCCGCAGCGCCCGCTGCCCACAGCGCTTCTCTACGCGAGATACCGAAGCTGGCTAGCGCACCGGCGGTCGCCAGCGATTCAGCTTGTGCGGTAGTCAGTTCCACCCGCCCGGTCAGATCGAGAAACGACGTGAACGGTCCACCGAGGTCGCGCTGTTCGACAATTTTCTCGGCGAGTGCATCGCCGATGTTGCGCACTTCCCCCAGCCCCAGCCGAACCTCGAATCCACCTGCCTCGACGGTGGCATGCGCGAGGCTGACATTGATGTCTGCACCGTGTACCTGCACTCCGTGCCGGCGCGCATCGGCAACCAAGGACTGCGGCGAGTAGAAACCCATGGGCTGCGCGCGCAGAAGTCCGGCGCAGAACGCAGCGGGATGATGAAGTTTGAACCACGAGGAGTAGAAGACCAGCGCGGCAAAACTCTGTGAATGGCTTTCCGGGAAACCGAAATTAGCGAATGCATACAGCTTCTCGTAGATCCGGTCGGCAACCTCGTCACCGATGCCGTGTAGGTCTCGCATGCCCTGATAGAACCTCGCGCGCAGTTGTTCCATCTTCTCGGTGGAGCGTTTCGATCCCATTGCCCGACGCAATTGATCGGCCTCGGACGGCGTGAAGCCCGCAACGTCGACGGCCATCTGCATCAACTGTTCCTGGAACAGCGGAACCCCCAACGTGCGTTCGAGTGCCTTCTCGAGCGACGGATGGTCGTAGGACACAGGTTCGAGTTTGTTGCGCCGACGAATGTACGGATGCACTGATCCGCCTTGGATCGGCCCCGGACGGATGAGCGCGACCTCGACTACCAGGTCGTAGAAGTTTCGAGGCTTCAGACGCGGCAGTGTCGCCATCTGCGCACGTGATTCCACTTGGAACACACCCACCGAATCTGCCCGCTGCAACATCTCGTACACCGCTGTTTCCGACAGATCGAGTTGCGCCAAATCGACTGTGATGCCTTTGTGTTCGGCCACCAGATCCATCATGTAGTGCAAAGCTGAGAGCATGCCGAGGCCGAGCAGATCGAACTTGACCAGCCCAGCGGCAGCGCAATCGTCCTTGTCCCATTGCAGGACACTGCGATTGGCCATCCGCGCCCACTCCACCGGGCAGACGTCGGCGATGGGACGATCGCAGATGACCATGCCGCCCGAGTGGATACCGAGGTGCCGCGGATAGCCTTCGATCTGCGCCGCCAGTTCGAGTACCGGACGCGGAATATCGGTATCCGCATTCTTGTCGATACCACCCCACCGGCCGACCTGCTTACTCCACGCATCTTGCTGGCCCTGCGAAAAGCCCAGCGCCCGAGCCATGTCCCGCACCGACGACTTTCCTCGATAGGTGATGACATTGGCTACCTGCGCGGCATACGTACGCCCGTACTTCGCGTACACGTGCTGGATCGCCTCTTCCCGGCGATCCGACTCGATGTCCACGTCGATATCCGGCGGGCCGTCACGTTCGGGCGCAAGAAACCTCTCGAACAGCAGTTTGTTGCGAACCGGATCGACATTGGTGATGCCGATCGCGTAACACACCGCCGAGTTCGCAGCGGAACCTCTTCCCTGACAGAGGATGTCGTTGTTCTTGCAGAACGACACGATGTCATGCACCACCAGGAAATATCCGGGAAAGTTCAATCCCTCGATGATGGCAAGTTCATGTTCGAGCTGTTTGTATGCCTTCGGTGCACCTTCCGGCGGTCCGTAGCGTTCCAGCGCCCCCACCATGGTGAGCTCACGCAACCACGACGCCTCGGTATGCCCGGCTGGCACGTCGAACGGTGGCAATTTGGGCGCGATGAGCTTGAGATCGAAAGCGCACTCACGACCAAGATCGGCGGCACCACTGACAGCCTCGGGATAGAGCGAGAACAGTGCCGCCATCTCCGCGCCGGACCGCAGGTGCGCTCCGCCGGTAGGGGCCAACCATCCTGCTGCCTCGTCCAAGCTTTGACGCGACCGTACAGCCGCCATTGCCATGGCGAGGCGTCGACGCGGAGGAGCGGCGAAGTGCGCGGCGGTGGTCGCCACCGTACGTAGTCCATGCTCTCTCGCCAATTCGGCCAGAACGGCATTGCGCTCGTCGTCCTCCGCCAACCCATGATGAGTGAGTTCCACCGACACTCGCTCCGCCCCGAAACGCTCGACCAGATCCCCCAAGGCATCCGCCGCTGCTTCGCGACCACCCGACGTCAAGGCTTGCCGCACATGACCTTTCCGGCACCCGGTCAGGATCTGCCAGTGGCCACCGGCCGCTTCGGTCAGCACGTCGTAGTCGTACTGCAGTTTGCCCTTCTCGCCGCCCGCCAGATGCGCGGCGGCGATCTCCCGCGAGAGCCGGCGATACCCTTCCTGCCCACGGGCAAGTACCAGGAGGTGCGTTCCACCGGGATCTGCCGTGCCGGTTCTGGGTACCGAATCCAGAGACAACTCGGCCCCGAACACGGTGCGCATTCCCCATTCACGTGCGGCTTCCGCAAACCTCACCACGCCGTAGAAGCCGTCGTGATCGGTGACGGCGATAGCTTCGAGCCCGAGACGCACTGCTTCCTCGACCAGCTCTTCCGGCGGTGATGCACCGTCGAGGAAACTGAAGGCCGAGTGAGCGTGCAGTTCTGCGTAAGGAACTACACCGACACCACGGGTGAGCTCGCCCGCGTGGTACTCGCCGCGCTTTCTTGACCAGGCGGGGCTGTCGCTTCCATCGCCCGGAAACAAATCCTCATGTTCCACACGGCCGGGTCGTCCGGAAAGCACCCGTTCCATCTCGGACCACGTCGGCGGCCCATTTCCCCAACCCACACTGACCTCGCACCTGATCGAGTCGGCCGTCAGGGACGACCGACTGCTCGAGGATGCCGAAAGGGAAGACGCACCACATGCATCGAACTGATGTTCGATGCAGATTCAGTCTGACAGGTCACTCACCCACAGTCAACAGAGCGAATCTCAACCCTCACCGTCTCGTCACATTCAGATGTACGCATGTCTGCACTCCGTTCACTTTCGCCCCAGATCATTAGCGGCGTTCATAATCTCCATCCATACTGTTTCCAGGAGTACTACTCGTATGTCGTTCTCGCGCAACACACGTAGGTTGACGGCCGTCGCCGGCGCCGTCGCCGTTCTGGCCGCTGCCGGCTGCAGCAGCAGCGCCGACGAGGCCACCGGCTCGAACGGCGCGACCGTCGATCGCGCCGCGACCGGCGAACTGTCCTCGAACGGTGGCGCTCGTCGCATCGACGGTGATCAGTCGGCCGCAGTGCGCGACGCCGTCAATGCCTCCGGCGCGAAGAACGTCATCCTCCTGATCGGGGACGGCATGGGCGACTCGGAGATCACCGCCGCACGCAACTACGCCGAAGGCGCTGCGGGCAGCTTCCCCGGCCTCGACGCCCTGCCGATCACCGGCCAGTACACGCACTACGCACTGACCAAGGACGGCAAGCCCGACTACGTCACCGACTCCGCAGCCAGCGGATCGGCATGGTCCACCGGCACCAAGACCTACAACGGCGCGATTTCGGTCGACATCAAGGGGCAGGCCCAGTCGACCGTCCTCGAGATCGCCAAGGCGAACGGCAAGGCCACCGGCAACGTCTCCACCGCCGAGGTGCAGGACGCCACCCCCGCAGTGCAGGTCGCGCACGTCAGTGGCCGCAAGTGCTACGGACCGGAGGCGACGTCCAAGTCCTGCCCGGAGAACGCCCTCGAGAACGGCGGCAAGGGATCGATCAGCGAACAACTCCTCGACACCCGCGCCGACGTCACCTTTGCCGGCGGCGCCAAGTCCTTCGCCGAGACTGCGAAAGCCGGTGACTGGCAGGGCAAGACACTCAATGAGCAGGCCGCCGCCCGTGGCTACCAGCTGGTGAAGAACGCCGCCGAGATGAACGAGGTCGGCAAGGCCGATCAGGATGCACCCGTGCTCGGCTTGTTCGCCGACGGCAACATGCCCGTCCGCTGGGAAGGATCCGTCGCCACCCGCGACGGTTACCTGCAGCCCGCCGAAACCTGCGTCGACAACCCCAAGCGAACCTCCGACGTACCGAAGCTCGCGGACATGACTCAGAAGGCCATCGACCTACTGAAGGTCAACGACAACGGATTCTTCCTCCAGGTCGAAGGTGCCTCGATCGACAAGCAGGATCACGCAGCCAACGCATGCGGTCAGATCGGTGAAACCGTCGACCTCGACGAAGCTGTGCAGAAGGCACTCGAATTTGCGAAGACCGACGGAGAAACCCTGGTCATCGTCACAGCCGACCACGCTCACACCAGCCAGATCGTCACCAATGTCAGCGCCGACGACATCGCCACCATCGCCAAGGACCAGAACATCCCGGTCGAGCGCGCCCAGGAAATCGTCTACCCCGGCCTGACCCACAAGCTGACCACCAAGGACGGCTCGGAGATGACGATCAGCTACGGAACGTCCGAGGATCCGGCCGTCGAGTCCGAAGGACACACCGGAACTCAGTTGCGCGTAGCAGCTTTCGGCCCGCATGCGGCCAACGTCAGCGGTCTCACGGACCAGACCGACCTGTTCTTCACGATGACCGACGCGCTGGGACTCGACCGTTCCAAGGTCGCAGCTCACTGACCTGACAACACCCGACCCGGTAAAAGCCTGGGTCCAGTCACACCAGAGCAGCCAAGGCGCGCACCCGATCTTCGGGTGCGCGCTTCGGGCAACTGGTGCACTTACCTTCACCGGGCACCTCGTAAATCAGGCAGCACGACGCGCGCTGCGTGAATCTGCGTCGCCCGGATGCCACCGGTGTCAACGGATTAGAAACGCGCACAACACTTTCATTGCGGCCGACATCGACGAAACGCGGAACCGGAATGCCCGGGTTCTCACCGCGGAGAACATCGATCAGGCCGGCAGCAAATGCACTTCCGCGTTCCCTCGCGCTACCGGCGGCGTCGAGGCTGCGATTGGCGATGGAGTCCGTCGCGATCGCCCACAGCGCCTGCTGCCGAACGCCGGACACCTCGGCGAGTACCTCGATCACGGGACTGAGTGAGCGGAACATCGCGTGGCCCAACTCCGCCACACTCCGCGAGATCGGAATGACCGATCCGGCAGCAAACCCGCCCAGATAGCCGTTGTCACGCAAGAAGATCCGCCCACCGTCCAACGATGGATCGGCCGCGAACCCGGTGACCATCCCGGTTCCGATCGGAATGCCGGTCAGCGTCGAGCTGGCCGAGTACCACCACAACGTGCCGTTCACTCGACTGTCCGCACTCCCCCATCGCTCTGCCGTATCGGCGACACGTGCTGCCAACCACTGGGGGTCGGTCATCAACACCGCGGGCACCGTATCCGGATACGCGCTCAGGTTGTCGAAGAACGGCACAGCTACTGCCATACGGGCGTAGATCCCGGCCACCGATTCCGTCATGCCAGCCCCAATATCTCCATCCGCGGACGTACTCCGCGTTCGACTCGCGCCCTGATGCCGAAAACCTCGGCCAACAACGGCTCGTCCAACACCTCGACCGTAGACCCACACGCGCGGAGTTCACCTTCGGTGAGCACGGCAAGGTTGTCGCAGTACTCGACTGCCAACCGTAGATCGTGCATCGTGACCACAACTGCGAGCCCCGCCGACGCAAGTTCGGTAAGCAGTTCCATCACGATCAACTGGTGACGAAGATCGAGATGATTGGTCGGCTCGTCCAACAACAGAACCTTGGGCTCCTGAGCCAATGCGCGAGCTATCGAGACACGTTGCCGCTCACCACCCGACAGGGTCGATACGTCTCGTCCGGCAAGCTCGACCAAACCGACCTGCTCGATGCACCGGTCCACGATGGCGGTATCGCGCTCCGTGCTTCGGTCCAACCAGCTGCGGTGCGGAGTTCGTCCGAGCGCGATCGATTCACGAACCGACAGTCCTGCCGAGACAGTGGGTTCTTGAACACTTGCCGAGACAGTTCGGGCGATGTCCTTACGCGAGAGCGTCGTCGAGTCGACTTGATCGATCAGAACTGCGCCACCTGTCGGCGTCAAAGCGTTGTAGCAGCAGCGCAGCGCCGTCGTCTTGCCACTGCCGTTCGGCCCGACCAAGCCCAATATTTCACCGGACTTGACTGCGAAAGTGATGCCGCGCAACACTTCGCGATTTCCGAGCCGCGCCCGGGTCTCGACGAGTTCGAGCAGGGGCGCAGTTTCGGAGTCTTTCGGGAGTGTCACTGTTCTGGTCTGTGTCACTGTTCTGGCCTGTGTCACTGTTCTGGCCTGTGTCACTGTTCGAGCCTCCGATACTGCCGGTAGAGCATCCAGACGAAGATCGGTGCACCCACGAGGGCCGTGATCACTCCGACCGGAACTTCAGTGGATTGTGCCACCGAGCGCGCAGCGGTATCCGCGGCAACCATCGCGACGGCGCCCAGCAGGGCTGCAGCAGGGAGCAGTCGAATTGCTCTGGTGCCGACGATGAAGCCGGCCAGATGCGGGATCAGCAGACCGATGAAACCGATTCCACCGGCAACGCTGACTGCTGCGCCCGCGAGTACGGAGACCGCGAGCAAGGACAAGACACGGAACCGTCGGACGTTCATACCGAGTGCAGCGGCCCCGTCGTCACCGGTCTGCAAAACGTCCATCCATCGCGAACTGAACAGAAGGGCTGTGCCGACGACGGCGAGTGCGATCGTCGGGAAGATCAGCGTCGACCATCGTGCATCACCGAATCCGCCGGCAATCCAGTGCATCACCGACGTCACGTGCCGATCATCGGCCAATACCAGGATGCAAAAGGTGATGAGCGCCGAGAATATCTGGGCGAGCGCGACACCCACCAAAATGATCGCGGTCGGCTGCGGATACCGGCCGCCGATCAGCAGTGCGAGAAACAACGGGATCATCGCCCCGGCGAATGCTGCGACCGGAATCGTGAAAACCCCGAGGAGGCCGGCGCCGAAACCCAGCACCGACACGAGCACCACCATGAATCCCGCGCCCGACGAGACTCCGAGCAGATACGGATCGGCAAGCGGATTACGGGTGACAGCTTGAGCAACTGCACCTGCCATGGCCAACGAAGCACCCACTACCGCGGCAGTGAGTGCACGTGGCAGGCGGGAGTCGATCACGATCGACTCCCGCGCCGCGGTCCACCACGTCTCGAAAGTCCCTGGCGCCAAACGGGCTCCGACTATCGCCCAGACGTCACCGACGGGAATGCGAACCGATCCCAAGGAGACGGCCAACCCCAGGACGATCGCCAAGGCGACCGCCAAGCCGACAAGCAGGGCGCCGTACCCGTAACGCGTGCGGGTCACTTCGCCGCGTCAGCGCCTGGATGGAAGGCTGTTGCGATGGTCTGTGCCGAACGCACCAACCGTGAACTCTCGAACAGGTCAGCGAGAGGAACCACGACGAACCGGTTCTGCTGCACAGCAGGGGTGGTCGCCATCAACGGCTGGGCACGGAGGAAGTCGATCTTCTGCTCGGCTGTCTTGTCGCCGTAGTCGATGACCACGATTGCCTGGGGTGCACGCTCGGCAACAGCTTCCCACGATGCGTCGATGTAGGGCTTTGTCCCTTCGGCGAAGATGTTCGAGACGCCGGAGTATTCCGCGACCAATTGACCGACGCCGACTCCGCCGATGGTCGTCGGAACCTGGTCACCGCTGTCGTAGAAGAAGGTCGGTACCGGCGCCGCGTCTCCGACCGAAGCGCGGACGGAATCGAGACCATCGCTGATCTGCTCTGCGACCTCGCGGGCGGAATCTTCGACGCCCAGGACTCGACCGAGTTGCGTGTAGTCGTTCTCGAGCAATCCGATGTCGGGGAAACCGGTGCCACAGTATTCCGAGAAGAGGAAGGTGTTGATTCCGCGCTCGCCGAAAGCGTCTCGGGAACGGCCTTGCTTCTCGTTGAAGGCACTGGTCATTCCTCCGACCACGAAGTCCGGATCGACGTCGAGGACCTGCTCCATGCTGGGGAACGTATCGGAAAGGCTGGGAATCTTGTTGAATACATCGGCGGTCTCGGCAGTTGGCGGGTTGTCGCTGTACGCCCGCCCGACAATCCGATCACCCGCGCCGATCTCGATGAGGGCTTCGGTGACGTGTCCGTTCAAAGACACGATGCGCTGCGGCGGCGAATCGAAGGTCATCTCGCGATCGCAGTTGGTCACGGATACCGGCTGTGCGAAGGATTCCGCAGCAGACGCCGACTCTGATTCCTGACCTTTGGAACAACCTGCCGAAACCAAGGCGACCGCGATGAGAACAGCGGCGGCGCGGGACGGGGAGAACTGAAGTGACACGGGGACCTCGTAAGGGCTCTGAGCCACGAATGAGAATCCGACAGACAACTCCGCCCGCACGCTGATCCTCGGCCAGAGCTCCTGCTGGACTTCCTTTTCGTAGACCACGACGAATGGATGTCGCACACCGCGCGGCGGGTAATCGGGCTTGCCGACACTCGGTGACTACCGAGAATCGACCTACCGTTGCGGGTCAGCGCCGGATTCGGACCGGCTTCCCCCACACGCGTGGCTTGCAAGTGCTTCGAGCAGTATGCATGACGTTTCCGATTCAAGACCAAACGCCCACTACAGTCGATCTGGCCAGACGCCCCCACACACCGGAGTTGATACATGACACGCTGGGCCCAAACCGTCGTCGCCCGGAAATGGTGGGTACTGAGCCTCGCGGTTCTGATAGTTCTCATCAGTGGGGTGTGGGGACTCGGAGTGTTCGGCAAGCTCAGCCAGGGCGGCTTCATCGATCCGGGCAGCGACTCCGCGAAGGTCGCCGACATCATCGAAGACAATCTCGGACCGCAGACCCCGGACATCATCGCGATCTACTCGCCCACGGACGGCAAGACTCTGGACGACATCGGGCCGGCAGTGACAGCCGCCGTCGACCAATTCAAAACCGAAGTGCCGACCGCTTCGGTGAAATCGTATTGGGGAACAGACGCCGCAGCGAAGGCCAGCCTGCTCTCGAACGACGGATCCATGGCGGCCGTTGCGATCACGTTGGCACCGGACTCGGGCGTCACGCCCGCCACTTTCGCCGATCTCCTGCCGAAGCTCGAAGTCGAAGGTGCCGAGGCACAATTCGCGGGTAACACCGTCGTCGGCGTCGCATTCAACACCAAGCTCGAGAAGGACCTGGTGGTCGCCGAAGCCATCGCCATTCCGATCACTCTGGTGCTGTTGGTCTTTATCTTCGGCGGCATCGTCGCCGCTGCCGTGCCCGTGTTCGTGGGTGTACTCAGTGTCCTGAGCGCTTTGGCCGTTCTGCGAATCCTCACGCTGATCACCGATGTGTCCTCGTTCTCGATCAACGTCGCTTCTCTTCTCGGGTTGGGACTTGCCATCGACTACGGACTGTTCGTGGTCGGTCGGTTCCGTGAAGAACTGAATTCGGGCTCGGACCCGGGAGCGGCTGCTCAGCGGACAGTTCTGACGGCGGGTCGCACCGTCATGTTCTCGGGTCTACTGCTGATCTGTGCGTTCAGCGGCATGCTCGTATTCCCCCAGGCCGTCATCCGGTCTCTGGGCTTCGGCGCGATCGCCGCAGTATTGAGCGCGGCCGTCCTGTCGCTGACCGCTGTGCCTGCGCTGCTTGCCATTCTGGGGCATCGCATCAACGCCCTGACGTGGCGCAAGGATGCGGCGCAACGCGGCGAGGAACGCTCGCGCAAGTTCTGGGGCCGCGTCGTCACGTGGGTGATGAAGCGTCCGGTCGCAGTCTCGGTGACGATCGTGGCTGTGCTGCTCGTGATGGCCTCGCCGCTGCTCGGCGCCCGGCTGGGAGAACTCTCGTACACCGCACTACCGGACAACGACCCCGCTCGCGTCGCAATGGACACGTTGGTCAACGACTTCCCGCAAACCGGAAACGGCGCAACGATGATCCTTCAGGCCGAGGACGGGAACACTCTCACCCCGGCCGAAGGTGCAGCGATCGCCGAGTCCGCCGGTCGAGTCGAGGGCATCGGTCAGGCGACCGTCGTCGCGAGCACCAATCAACTCGTCGCGGTTCAGGCTCTCTACAGCGAGGGCTCTACACCCCAATCACAGAGCGCCGCAGTGACAGATCTGCGTGCGATCTCCGCTCCCGACGGAACGGTGCTGCTTGTCGGCGGCGGTCAAGCCATGGTCGACGACGGCAACAACGCCGTCCTGCACTGGCTACCGGTGATGATCCTCATCATGGTCGGATCCACCCTGATCCTGTTGTTCCTCGCGTTCGGTTCGGTGGTGCTGCCGATCAAGGCGGTGCTGATGGCAGCCCTGAGTCTCGCGACCACCTTCGGTGTCCTCACCTTCGTCTTCCAGGACGGACACGGCGTCGAACTCCTCGGGGTCAGTCAAACTCCGCTGGAGGCTACGTTTGTCGTGCTCATCCTGGCGGTGGTCTTCGGATTGTCCACGGACTACGAGGTTTTCCTGATGTCACGGATGGTCGAGGCCAAGAACGCGGGAGCGACGACAGAGGAAGCGGTCAAGTTCGGAACCGAGCGCACCGGCCGCATCGTGACGGCTGCCGCCTTACTCCTGATAGTGGTGACGGGGGCCTTCGCAATGTCAGGGCTGTCAGTGATGAAGTTCCTGGGCGTCGGCATGATCGTCGCGCTGATCGTCGACGCGACCATCATCCGCATGTTGCTCGTGCCCTCGCTCGTGAAGTTGATGGGCGAAGCGAACTGGTGGGCTCCTGTGTGGATGAAAAAGGTTCACGCGAAGGTCGGCATCGGCCACTGATCGCGACTGGATCATGTCGCTGAAGAGTGCCTGGGATCCTGCGGAGAGCCGTGTTCGACTAGGGGTCGTGGATGACTTACCTGAGAGTGTTGTGGTCGGCTCAGCAGTGTTTTCGCGTGTCGACTCGGACGATTCGTTGGCGTGCTGGACATCGATCATCGATGTCCAGGGGGTCGGTGACTCCAGGCCGGTGAGTCTGGTTATCGAGCCGGCCACCGTGCCGGAGTCTGCGGTGTGTGAGCTCGCTGCGACCGTGATGGCCCGGTTCGGTGAGTTTGCCGAAGTCGCCGCCGATTACCTGCGTCAACAGCTGCGTGGGCCACAGTTCGGCCTCCGCCACTCCGAACTCGTGGAGTTGGACGCCACGGAGTCACTGTTCGGCGAACCTGAGGCGGTGATCTGGGCTGACGGAACCTGGCTGCTGCGGTTCGCTGAGTCAAGGCTCGAGATGGCCGATCCTTTCGGGATCGGTGTTCTGTTCGAAGGAACGACTCCGTATGCGGTCGAGGACTTGTCGGGCGCTGAACCGGCCTAGGGTTTGCCGGCCTGTCCACGCCATCGCCTCGACGATGGTGCGCCGGTCTACTGGCGGACGGCGCATGGCCTTCACACCCTCGGAACAACGGCCGCCCACATCTCATCCGAAATCACGTCACGCGACGCAAGGACGAGCGCGCACCCCACTGCGCCCGAAACTCTTCAGCAACAGACCTAGTGGATTTCCCTGATCGGGCAGTCGTCCTCGAGGATGACTGCCCGATCGTCTAAATCGCTCCGCAGGGCGATGTTCTCCGAAGCTGATTTCGTCAGACTTGGAGCATGACAATTTTCGAATGGATCCTTGCAATCCCCGCTCTTGCGCTTGCCGTCGCGTTCTTGTTCTCCGGAATCATCTCCGCGGGCATCGACTTCGACGCCGAGGATGGTGTCATGACGCACTGATGTTCGTTTCCCTCTAGCCGCTGATCTTACTTTGGAGTAAGTTACCGACTATGGCCACATACATCGTCACTGGCGGTACCGGATTCCTCGGACGAGCTGCACTGCCACTCCTGCTCGAGCGTGATCAAACTGCTCAGATCCATGTGCTGGTCAGAGCCGGTTCTGTAACCAAACTCGAAGAACAGGTGTCGGCAATTCCCGGCGGCGATCGCGTGCATCCACTCATTGGAGATCTGACCGAGCCGGGGCTGGGCATCGACTCTCCCCCGCCTGCCGACCACGTCCTTCACCTCGGCGCGATCTACGACATCACCGCCGGAGACGAGCAGGCTTCGACGAATGTCGAGGGCACACGCTCCGTGGCCGACCTTGCCGCACAGCTGGGAGCCACCCTTCATCACGTGTCATCAGTCGCAGTTGCGGGCGACTACCCGGGAACCTTCAGCGAAACCGATTTCGATTGCGGTCAAGGCTTTCCCACTCCGTACCACCGAACCAAGTTCGAGGCCGAGAAGCTCGTTCGAGAACGAGAAGGCCTCACCTGGCGTGTTTATCGACCGTCTGCCGTGGTCGGCAACTCCGTCACCGGGGAGATGGACAAGATCGACGGTCCGTACTACTTGTTTCCAGGACTGGCGCTACTCGCGAAACTACCTGCAGCACTCCCCGTCCCGATCCCCAACCTCGGCGCAACCAATGTGGTGCCCGTCGATTACGTAGCCGCCGCCCTCGTCGAATTGATGCACGCGCCCGGCCACGACGGCGAAGCATTCCATCTCGTGAATCCGAAACCTCAACCGGTACGCGAAATCTATGCCGGACTCGCCAAGGCCGCCGGAGCGCCCCGGCCCGCACTCAGCCTGCCGGGCGTGATCGCCAAACCCTTTGTCTCGCCATTGCCGATGGATTCGGCAGAATCGGCGCGGAAGGTCTTCCTCGATCGCATCGGCATGCCTGCAGCACTACTCGACAACATGACGATGGCGCCGACATTCACCTCCGCGAGAACCGTTGCCGCCCTGGCCGGATCAGGACTGGCGGTCCCCGAGTTCGGGTCGTACTCCACTGTGTTGTGGAAGTACTGGCGCGCAAACCTCGATCCCAATCGCGCACGACGTAACAGTCCCGAAGGACCACTCGTGGGTCGGATCGTTCTGATCACCGGAGGCTCTTCCGGAATCGGCAAGGCATCGGCCATTGCCGCCGCTCAGAAGGGCGCCACCGTTCTCCTGATCGCACGCCGCACCGACGAACTCGATGCCGCAGTACAGGAGATTCGATCAGCCGGGGGCAAGGCATTCGGTTATCCCTGCGACATCACGGACGACGAATCGGTCCAGCACACGATCAAAAGCATTCTGACAGAACACGATCACGTAGATATGTTGGTAAACAACGCCGGCCGATCCATCCGGCGCGGCATTTACCACTCCACTGATCGTTTCCACGACTACGAACGAACGATGGCCGTGAACTACTTCGGCGCTGTCCGATTGGTGCTCGCCTTGTTACCGACCATGCGTTCTCGCCGCTTCGGCCACATCGTGAACATCAGCAGCGCGGGAGTCCAGGCGGCAACGCCTAGATTCTCGGCCTACGTGGCGAGCAAGGCCGCCCTCGACGGTTTCTCGGACGTAGCCGCCTCTGAAACCCTGGCGGACGGAATCACTTTCACGACCATCCACATGCCGCTGGTCGAAACACCGATGATCGCTCCGACCGGCGAATACAACAACGGCCCGATCACCAGCCCGGAAAAGGCTGCGGCAATGGTGATCCGCGCGCTGATCGACCGCCCCAAACGCATCGACGTACCACTCGGAACCCTGGGTGATCTGGGAACCCTGTTCGCACCGCACACCAAGGACCGAATTCTCAACCAGATGTACCAGGCATTCCCCGACTCTCCGGCGGCAAAGGGTCAGGTAGACAAGGAAACTCCGGCAGACGCTCCGGCAACACCGACGCGACAGCACCACTCGCGCTCGCGCATCCGCAAACTCGGCCGTCGTGCCGCCCGACTCGTGCCCGGTACGCACTGGTGACCGGTGGTGTGACTTCGCCTCGGAGCGTTTCGGCCAGCGGAACGAGTCTGCAATGCTAGTCATCAGAATCTATCCAGACCATGGTCATCCCAGTTCGCTGTGGCCGTCGAAGGAATTGATTGTCATCCCGCCGCAACGGTTCCCGCAGGCATACGTTCTCCCGAGCCAAATGGGGATCGACGACGAACTCGGAGAGAAGATACTGGCGTGGACTAATCGCTTCCAAAAGTTCTTTGTGACCGAGATCGACGGCTTCGCGAAACGACCGCGGTGGAATCCAGGGATCAACGTTTTCGACTGGTACGACGAGGGCTATCAGATCGTGGGCAAACTTCGGGCACAGTTTCCGGACGTGCACGTCAAGCCTGAATTTGCCCAGTACGTCTTTTCGGTCAACGAGCGTCGGGAAAGCATGGGGCTTGTGCCGGTCAGCCTTCCGAACGAACCCAAGGCCGGGCATATGAGCATCACTGAACTCCTGCACCCCAAGTGAGTTTCAGAGCCATGGCGATGAATGCGATCGATACTGCGGCAGTGATCGAGTTTTCCCATCCGAGGGCGAAGTAAACTGCGGAAGAATCGAAATCCACTGCCTTGCAAGAGGCTACGGGAAACGGGATCCAAGCCCATCCTGCTTCTTCGAGCAATCCGCTTCCATGCGAACTTGATCTACCAAGCTCCGATGCGGACGCTGGGAACCCCCAACGTGAGGTCACTCCGAAACTTGCGATCAATCCAATGACCCCGACTACCAGCATGAGTGCGGGAACATTGCGAGTGATAGGTGACTTGTCTCGGGGTGAAGTCATTGGAACACCGTACTTCGGCTTTCCGTCAGTTCGCTGACACTGCACATTGTTCCGAGTACGAGATGAATTAGCCGACGAACCTGCGGATCTCACTCTCGGAGGCATTGGCGCCCGTGCAGACAACAGCAACGCGCTTGTCAGCGAAGGTGTTCGGATGCGAATAGACCGCAGCAAGTGCGGCCGCACCAGCACCTTCGCTCAAAGTGTGAGCGTCGTAGAGCAACGCCCGCTGCGCGAGGGTGATGTCGTCATCCGTGACGAGCAGGAAGCCTCCTAGCCGTTCACGCAAAACACGTTGTGTCAGTGCGAACCCGGCACCGGTCGCAAGCCCCTCGACACGGGTGGTGTTCGGGCGCTCGACGCACGTGCCGGAACTCCACGAGTCATGTGCGGCTCGTGCGGCCTCAGACTGCACTGCGAACACCTCGAGGTGCGGTGCAAGCGCACTGGCGACGAGACACGCCGCCGCCGCACCGCTGCCGCCACCGACTGGGACCACCACCGCGTCCAGATCAGGTTGTTGTTCGAGGAGTTCGACGTAGGCCGTTGCAACACCGGCGAGGATTGCCGGCTCATTGGCGGCGCTCACGAGACGCAGGCCGTCACGTTCGCTGATGAAATCGGCGTGAGCACGTGCTTCGTCGAAGTTCACACCGTGCTCGATGAGCTCGGCTCCGAGCATGCGGACAGCGTGAGCCTTGACTGGATTCGCCCCAACCGGCATGACGATCACACACCGCACGCCCGCACCCGCCGCGGCATACGCCAAGGATTGAGCATGGTTTCCGGTCGAGTAGCCGACAATCCCCCGCGCCCGCGTCGCCTCATCCAGTCCTGCCACCAGGTTCAGTCCGCCGCGAACCTTGAACGCACCCGTGGGGTGCACGTTCTCGTGTTTGACGAACAATTGGCTGCACGAGCCCGCACCCAAGGTCGGGTGCGATATCAGGGGCGTGACCGGTAGATGCCGACGGACGACCTGACTGGCACGCTCGATGTCTGCCCATACGGGTGGATGTAGCTGGTTTGATGCCGTGAGATCAGATGCCGGTGCCATGTGATTCACCCTGCCAAACACCGATTCATAGATCCAATACGTGTTTTCGTCCAAAGCATCGAAATCTTCTATGATTTTGGCATGCTCGATCTAATTCGGCTGAGGGTCCTGGTCGCTGTTGCACAGGAAGGGTCGGTGACAGCCGCCGCCGATTCTCTCGGTTACGCGCAGCCCTCCATCAGTCACCACCTTCGACAGCTCGAATCGGAAGTCGGGGTTCCACTGTTCCAGAGAGCGGGTCGTGGACTGCGCCTGACGGACGCCGGCGCAGTGCTGGTTCGGCGAGCCACCGAGATCCTCGGCCACGTCGACGCAGCGGTAGCCGAAGTCCAGACGTACGCAGGACTGAGGGCCGGGCGGGTACGACTGGCCGCATTCCCGTCAGCCCTGGCGAGTTTGATTCCGCAGGCGATGGCAGCGTTCACGTCCCAGTACCCCGATGTGTCCATCAGCCTCGTTGATGCAGAACCACCCAAAGCACTTGCACTGCTTCGTAACAACGATGTCGACGTAGCTGTTGTCTTCGCGCACGAGGACACCCCTGAAGTCGGGCTCAAGCATGTCGCGCAGACGACTTTGCTGGAAGATCCGTTGTACCTGATCACCTCTACGCGGAATGCAGATGCCGCCAACGAGATCACGGACTACGCCGGTGAGACCTGGATTGCCGGTTGCCCGAGCTGCCGAGCCCACCTCCTCACCGCTTGCAATCGAGCTGGATTCATTCCGCGGATCGAGTTCGAGACCGACGACTACGTCGCCGTCCAAGCCCTGGTCGCCTCCGGAAGCGGGGTAAGCACCCTTCCGGCCCTCGCCCTCCAGGCACATCAGAACCCGAGTATCCGCGCACACCGCATTCCCGGCGAGCGACGCACTGTCTCCGTCGCAGCCTACGGCAAACCTCCACTTGCTCCCGCGATCGACGCGTTCGTCAGAACTCTGACAGCGATATCCGAATCCATGCGTGAGCGCGTCGAATTGGATGGGCACCAAGATAACCGGTGACCTCAGGTCCGGCCGACCACCGCGACTATCAGTGCGGCAAGTTCGCTTCGAGCATCGTCGGGCGAGAGCGCTCCCGCTACCGCCGCATGCGAGAGTGCCTCTGCAGCACCGAATATTGCGGTCATCGAAGGTTGCGCAAGTCCTCCGCCCGCACCAAAGGGAGTCAGCACCTCCCGACATCGTTCGGAATAGGCGTGTTCCGATTCACGCTTGACCCGCTCCAGCTCGGGCGAACCCTCAAGCGCTGCAAGCACACCCGTCAGTTCACGCCCCTGCGCCAGCGAACATCCGACGTAGGAGTCGGCGATGGCATTCGCGCGTCCGTTCAGAGACTCATCCGCGGCATCGAGATACTCCTCGAGCATCACCGTCTGACGATCGTCGAATTCCTTGAAGAGCGCTGCCAACAACGCGGCGCGAGAGGCGAAATGGCTGTATACAACTGGCTTTGCAACGCCGGCACGTTCAGCCAACCGACCAAGGGTCAGCGCGTCCGCACCCTCCTCTCGCACCAATGCCCACGACACCTCCACGAGTTGTTCGTACCTGCCGGCTCGCGACAGTCTCGTACGTGCCATCGGACACCTCCTTGCGTTATATACCAATAGTAACCTACTCTTAGTACATAAGCGCACCATCTACCGAAGGACGCTCATGACCACACTCGTCGTAGTCTCCCACCCCGATCCCCAGTCACTTACCCAGCATGTCGCCCGTTCTACCGCCGACGCGATCCGCGACCTGGGCGGCGACGTCGACTTCGCGGACCTACATGCCGAGAGTTTCGATCCCCGATTCGCCGAAGCCGATGTGAACCTGTTCCGCGGCAAAGGGACTCCCCCGGCCGACGTTGTAGCCGAGCAGGACCGAATCGATCGTGCAGACGATCTGATTCTCGTGTTTCCGATGTACTGGTGGTCGATGCCCGCACTACTCAAAGGTTGGATCGATCGAGTCTTCGTCAGCGGATGGGCGTACGAATTCACCCCGGGAAGCGAATTCGTGAAGAAACTGGACCGACTCACCGTCCACCTGATTCCAGTCGCAGGTGACGACGCCGAGAGTTTCGACCGACACGGCGTGTACGAGGCCTTCCGGACACAGATCGAACGCGGAATCATCGAATATTGCGGTGCCACACTGGGATCGACAACCTTCGTTCACGAGTCGGACACGAAGAGCCGAGACGTCCTCGCCGCAGAAATCCACGACCTCAGCGAAAGCATCGCGTCCCGTGTCGCCTACCCTGCGACCGCGACTTCCCGTTGACGGTCAAAAACGGTCAACTGGCGCTTGACCGGCCCGTGGCCGCCCAGTAGCGAAGCGTGTCTCCCGAATGGCCGAGGTTGCGCGACAACTGATCAGCTGGGCGCACGCTATCGAGAAGTCCCCCACACCCTTCGATAACATTACGCGAACCCGCGTTCGTTTCGTCGCAGGTAATCAGGACGCGACTGAGCCCCCACCGGGTCGCCGGCATACGTGAGCACTTCCCGCAGAGCAGCCGACGCTATCCCTTTCCGCCGTTCCGACGGCCGAATCCCGTAGCCGATATGACCACCAAGATCAGCCAAGAACTCATTCAAGCTGTGTCGCAACTGGATAGCACCGAGATACCTGCCGTCTCGCACGATCCACCAGTTGGTTGCCGGGACAATGTCGGGCCCCGGCAACGCCTCGGGCTGCGCCAACAACTCCTGCACCCAGTGCCCGAACCCATCGCGGGAGGCAAGGTCGAGATCCAGACGTTGCGCAACTCCCAACGCCGAACCGGGCTGATCCGCCTGCGGTCCACCCCACTCGTCACGCGACTCCAACCAGGACACCCACAAGGCCTCGTCAGGCGCAACCAAATCGACTGTCATAGCAGCGATGCTACGTCGCACCCGCAATGGTCGAGACTTCGGCTCAATCCATCGCAAAAGCACATAGTGTCGATGTATGAGTGGACGATTCACAGCTGGGGTCTTTATCGTCGTCGTCAGTGTCGTCGCCGTTGCGTTGGTTTGGACCGGCGTTCGAGACTATGAATCTTTCACTCCACCGGTCGCGACGGCGGTCGATCGGGCAGACTGCCTCGCCCCTGATATCACCGCCGCGCTCGTAGCCCCCGAGGCACGCGACAGCAGCATCGCACTTCGCCCCGAGGGAAGTGGTTACCCGCCTCCTGATTTCAGCCCCGTTGCCGTTGTTCGATGCGAACGCGGAGAAACGTCCGACGGTGGGTTGACCATCGACTCCATACGCCTTGAGGGGGACATCCACGCGGTGGACGATGCATTCCGCGAACAGTCTCGTCGATTTCCTGCCAACGTCCGGGCCGACTGCGCGTACCGTCTCGTCCCGCCAGCCGGTTTGTGGCTGGTAGACGAAGCAGGAGCAGCCATACGCCCTACCTGGCCGACCGCGCCCTGCGGACTGCAAGAGAAACCACACGCAGCCCTGAGCCAACTACATGAGATCAGCCGCGCGCAGCATCCGGTCGACGGCATCTCCTCCGATGACGCCGGAACCTGCGCGGAGTCGATCGGACAACCGTTCGCGACGACCACTGAAGCTGACATGAGTCGCATGGCAGAACACGAAGACACTCACGCGCGCCCACTGACGGAAACAGCTTTGGCTACACCGATTTCCGACGTCGGCAGACTACTGGTGTGCCGCTATTCCACCGAACCGCCGCTGCCCGAGTCCCGAATCCGCTTGTCACGCCAGCAGAGTACTGATCTGATGGAGGTTGCATCCACCGCGCCACCTGCAGGCCCATGCGATCTCGTCGCCCATCACATCGCTTCGATCGACGTACTTCGTCCCGACGGATCGGGCGGCACGCGGATGGCAGTCGAACTCGACGGATGCCAACGCGTAAACCTCCTCGGACAACGTCAATTACCGCCCGCAGTCATTGCGCTCCTGTTGCAGTAGCGATGACCCACACCCGAGTTCATCGAGACTGATCGTAGAAAACCGACGATGAAATCACAGGTCTCGAATCGACGCGACGACAACCGGCCTGACCGGCTTGGGCGCCGCGCCGCAACTCGGTGGACGCGGCGCGAGTTCGGAGACTGCAGTCTCCACGGCCCATCGCCGGCCGTCCACATGTGCGACGACGCATGTCCCGTCACTCGCCTGCTCGATGACAGCCAAGTCGTCGATTCCGCAGGTTATTTGCTGTCGCACAGCAATTTCCGAAGCCTGCCCCGCAGGAGACCAACAACTTCGTCCACGCAGGCCTGGCAAATGCACCTGATCTCGGGAAGCCACCTCCACGGCCGTGACACTCTCACTTGCCGACAGACGGCCGTACGTATTGCCGCTCGGCAACAGGATCATCGACGGCGCAAATCGGTGCCCGCCGGTATGCGAACACTCCCACACCTGGGGTCCGAAGGACGACATCAGCGCTGCGGCGATCGGCCTGCCGAATACAGCGCAGCACTGGTCGCGCTTGCCGTGCGCGCAGACCAATACGACTGGCTCGGTCACTTGCTCGCCCAGTCCTGGTGGCGGCCCATCCAACAAGAAGAAATCGACGTCGAGTAATTCCATCGGCGAATCGATGTGCAACCTTTCACACCATGAGTCGCTCGGATCGGAGCGCGCAAGCAGGACGGTGTGTCCATCAGTCATCGGATCGGTACGCCCGGGTCGCCGAACGAACATGATTCGTACGTTCGCTGCATCGGCTCGGCCGCTCAGCTCGGCGGCAAGGTCCTCCCCCAAGGCCGTACCGTCCAACACGTCACGACCCCACGCGGCATTGAATTCGAGGCATACCCAGCCCCGCACGACGGCAGCGCTGCCTGCCAGCGGTTCATCGACAGCAGACAGTGCGGAACAGGTTTCGGCTTCGATCACGAGGCCCATTGTGTCAGCCTCGCTGGGTGTCGATTCGCAAGTCCCTGTGGCCCAGTGACGCGGCAGCTCAATAGAACTTCTTGCCCTCCGCAAGCTGGTTCACGAACTTCTCGATCCGCCTGGCTCGCGTCTCCGGACGCTTTGCCTCCTGCAGTCGGTACGCGATGGTGAATCGGTTGGTGGAATTGAGCGTCGCGTAGAACTCACGAGCCTTCGGGTTTTCCGCGAGCGCATCGAGAAAGTCTTTGGGGACCTCGGCCTTGGCTGATCCCTCGTACGCGCGATCCCATCGACCGTCGGCCTTGGCCTTCTCGATCTCGGCGATGCCGGAAGGCTCGAGAAGTCCCGCAGCGTCGAGGCGGGCGACTATCTCGACGTTGCGTTTGGACCACGGACTCCGCGCGGTGCGTCGCGAAAACTTCTGTACGAAGAAATCGTCGTCGATTCGCCGTGCGAGGCTGTCGATCCAGCCGAAGCACAGGGCAACGTCCAACGCTTGGTCGTAGTCGATCGAACTGTGCGACGAGGTCTTCTTGGCCATTTTCAGCCAAAGGCCGGGGACCACCTCGTGGTTCTCGGACAGCCATCGACGGAACTCTTCTCCGTCAGCGAAGTATTCGGTGCCGAGTTCGACTGCCATCAGTGCTCCTCATTTTCGCGATACCCATACTCTGACAAAACCCTGCGACAAATATCCGAGAGTTCCGAGTGCGAGCACCCATTTGGCAATACTGACGGTCGAAGCGGCGCGAACCCTCGAGTCGGTGATCCTGTCGCGATGATCGAGGAAATGGAGTCCGACCACGTTCTCGACGTAGTCGCCGGCCGCCGACAGTACCGGCACTACGGCAAGGGCGCGCCGAGTTGCCGGGGAAAGGGGAACCCGCTCCCCGAGCCTCGTGCCCGCTGACCGCAAAGCCATCGCGTAGATCGCGGGATGTACGAAGTCGGGGTAGTAGTGACTACGAAATCGTGCCGTGGCCTCGTCGTCCATGGAGTCCAAGATCTCGACGTACCGGCGAGCGGAGAACGCCGTCTGCACTTCCAATACTTTGGGAGCCACCGGCCCGAGTAGGCGAGCAATATTCGCTTGTGAGACAACAAAAGCGGTGGTCCACAGTGCCATCGCCTTCGCAGGTCCAGTTGGTGCCATGTCGTCGATCATTTCACTCTTGAATCGACGCCGACGACAAGTGCAACCAGTTTGTCGATATCGATACGAGGCTCTGTGCTCTGGGAAATCGCGGCCAGACGGATCGGCGAAGCTATTGCCGCGAGAACAGTGTCTGGATCAGTACTGTCCGGGACCTCGCCGCGCTCGATTCCGCGGTTGATCATGACTGCTGCCGCATCGAATCGGGTCCGCCAGAACTGTGCGCGCGCAGCCAGGACTTCCGCGTCATCAGTAGGCATCACACCCGTGCGGGCCAGTGCCAATCCGGTGTCTGTCGCGAGCCAATCTTGCAGACGTCGAGCAAAAGTTCGAAGATCACCGACGAGTGTTCCGGTGTCGGGTATCGACAAACCTGCATCGGTGAACTCTCGGAGTGCATCGACGACCAGCAAGTCGACCGTCGCCCATCGACGGTAGATCGACGTTGGATGAACGTCGGCTTCGACCGCTATCGCGGCGATCGTCACCGACTGCGGTCCCAGTTCAGCGACCTTCCGCACAGTCGCTTCGATCACGGCCGTTCGGACCGCTCGACCCCTTTGCTTCATAGCCTCATTGTGCCAATCGCGACACCCAGACATATCGCAACTACTACTTGCGATATGTTCGATACTCGAGCAGTTTTCTTCACCAGTGAGGTGGCAATTGACATGGTTGTGTTCTTCGAAGTGCTTTTTGTTCTCGCGTCGGTCGCGATGGCATGGTTTGCCATGTACGTCATTTACCGCCTGATCACGGACGACCGACAATGACGTCTGCCTTGGATCTGATCGCCGGTGAATGAGGTTGTAAAAAGCGGGCATTCCGTATCGATCATCGGTCCGATAGCGGGGAGCGCGCATGTCGCCCAAGTCCAACCCGACTGTTCTGTTCATCCACGGACTTTGGATGCACCCGACCACCTGGGACCCCTGGGCGCAGGTTTTCAGCGCGCAGGGATACCCCACGATGGCGCCGGGGTGGCCAGGGGACGCGTCGACCGTGGGTGAGACGCGTGAACACCCGGAAGACATCGCGGGACACGGCATCGAGGACGTGACGGATCACTACGCCAAGGTGATAGCCGATCTCGACGAACCACCGATCGTGGTGGGGCATTCGTTCGGAGGTTTGATCGCGCAGAAACTTCTGGGCCAGAAGCTGGCGACCGCGGCAATTGCCATCGACCCGGCTCAGCCCAAAGGGGTGTTGAAACTTCCCCTCGTTCAACTGGGCAGTGTTTTCCCGGTCCTGTCCAACCCCGGGAACTACCGGAAGGCGTACTCACACAACAGAGAGTCGTTCCACAAGTCCTTCGCCAGTGCCGTGTCCAAGGACGAGTCCGACGCATTGTTCGAGCAGTATGCGATTCCCGCCCCTGGTCGGCCGTTGTTCGAGGCAGCACTCGCCAACTTCGCGCCCCACAGCCCCGCTGCAGTAGATTTCAACGCCCGCCGCGGGCCACTCCTGATGATCGGCGGCGGCAAGGATCGCACAGTCCCGAAAGCCAGTTCGGACAGCTCGTTCAAGAAGTACGCCAAGGCCCCGACGATCAACGAATACAAGGTCTTCGGCGATCGAGGTCACTCGCTGACCATCGACCACGGCTGGCGTGAGATCGCGGACTACAGCCTTGCCTGGCTCGACAAGCAGGGCATGAGCCCGCCGCAAGGCAAGCACGAAAGTCAGTCTCAGCCGAAAGCTTGAAAACGACGGCGGTACACCTGCGGCGAGATTCCGAGATGCGTCGAAAATGCTCGTCGTAGGGATTCCGAACTGCCGAATCCCGCCAATTGCGCGGCTTCGGTCACCGAGTGGCCGGCATCGAGGAGCGCTTTCGCGGAGTCGAAACGGATCAACTCGACGTATTTGGCCGGCGTCGTACCGAGTTCTTCCCGAAAGAGCCTCGTCAGATGCCGTGGGCTCAGGTGCGCCAGGGCAGCCAGTTCGTCGACCGAGTACTCCCCCGCCGGATCGGCGGCCACCGCCTCGACCACTGCGCGAAGCGCGGGCACCCGGGGCCGCGGCCCGCTCAACGACGGCGAGAACTGTGACTGCCCACCTGGACGTTGGAGAAATACCACCAGAAGCTGTGCGACACGTCGGGCCATTTCTGCACCATGATCTCGCTCGAGCAATGCGAGCGCGAGGTCGATCCCGGCGGTCACACCCGCAGACGAGAACACCGTGCCGTCCTGGATGAAAATGGCGTCGGGAACTACCGTGATCTGCGGATAGGCGCGCGCCAGCGTTGCCGTGTGTTGCCAATGCGTCGTTGCGCGGCGTCCATCGAGCAGTCCACTCGCCGCCAGGATGAATGTCCCGGTACAGATCGAGGCAACCCGACCCGAACGTCTCGCAAGATCGCTCGCTGCCTCACGCAATTCCGGACTCACCGGCATCGACGGGAACACGTCGCCACCCATGACCAGCAACGTGTCGAAGGAACCGGAATCTGCGACGTCACAGTCGACCGGAATGCGCATGCCGGTCGACGAGTCGACATCGTGTCCACCCACCGAGCAGATCACCAACTCGTAGTTCGCTCCGCCGCGATTGGCCTCTGCGAACACCTCGCTCGGACCTGCGACGTCGAGCAGTTTGACGCCGTCGAACACCAGGACGGCAACTCGATGCACTGCGGTCACGATCGCTCCCCTTCGTCCTGATCTGTGGACAGTATGGCCGAGATCAGGGTGCGCCCGCGTGCGTGCTCGACCGACACTGGGACAGACCGAGAAATTCGCAGCAGCGACGAGCAGAGCAGGTACCGATGAACACGATCATTGCCGGTGTGAAAATCCCCGATTCGAAGATGGCTGCCGACGCCACCGAACTCGTCCGAGATACGGCGTCCGAGTTACTGTTTCACCACTCGCGACGCGTCTTCCTCTTCGGATCGCTGCAAGGCGCGCGTTTGGGACTGCACGCCGACCCTGAATTGCTCTACGTCGGCGCCATGTTTCACGACCTGGGGCTCACCGAGAAATTCCGGGACAGTACGGCGCGATTCGAATTGGACAGCGCGGACGAAGCGCGGCGATTCCTCACCGGCTACGAAGTCGACGAAACCGACATCCGCAAAGTGTGGGAAGGCATCGCTCTACATACGACGCCCGAGGTCCCCTCGCGGCTGGAGCCCGAAATCGCCTTGGTGACAGCGGGTGTGGAGACCGATGTACTCGGAATCGGATACAGCGAACTCGACCAGGCCGACATCGACGCCGTCACCGCGGCCCACCCCCGTCCGGATTTCAAGAATCAGATCTTGAAGGCCTTCACCGACGGCTTCAAGCACCGTCCCGAAAGCACGTTCGGGACGGTGAACGCTGACGTACTCGAACATTTCGTGCCGGGATTTCGGCACATCGATTTTGTCGAGGTCATCCAGAACTCGGCTTGGCCCCAATAGAATTCGCAGTCATTTGGCCGCCTCACTCATCGCAGCGGCATCTTCTGCCCCGAACTTTTCCTCGAGGGTCTCCGGCGAATAGTCGAGGTCGATCTCGGCGACGTCGCGCCCGCGTGCAGACTCGATCGCCGAAAGTCGGCGCTGCGCACGGTCTGCGGCATACTCGAGGAACTCCTGATTGTCCAAACCGAACGGCTGCACCTCGAATTGATCGTTGACCCAGTTGATCATTCCGAGGGCCATGGGCATGAGTTCACCCATCCGCTGCTGGACGACGTCCCAGTTGTGATCGTCGGCGGCGACGTGCCTTCGGCAGGTGAACGTCCCCCAAGCCATGTGCCGTCGTTCGTCGTCACCGATCTTTCGCACCAATTGCTGCATGCCAGGGAGGATTCCGCGCGTCGCACAAACTTTCTGCCAGGCGTAGTAACCCGTCAGCGCCAGACTGCCCTCGATGACGTGGTTGTACGTGACGCTGGCACGCACCTGGTTGACCGGGCTGGGGTCGGTCTCGAGAATGCGTAGCGACGACGGCAGCTCCTCGTAGAACAGTTGCCGGTAGTACGGATTGTCAGCGACGTAGGAATGCAGGTCACTGGTCAATCCCACTTCGTCCATCCACAGCCGAAACACCTGGGTGTGCTTGGCTTCCTCGAAACAGAACTGCGTCAAGTACATCTCGTCGCCGAATCGTCCCTCGGTCGACATTGCTTTCATGAACGGTTGAATGTCTTCGGTGACGGCTTCTTCACCGGCGATGAACTGCGCACACAGGAAGGTGGCGCTGCGCTGTTGTTCGCTGGTCAGCTCCTGCCAGTCACGGGCATCCTGCGAAAAATCGAGGTCGGTTGGGTTCCAGAATTTGGCGTTTCCCTTGGTGAACAATCGGAGTGGGAACGAATCCCAGTTCAACCCTCCCGACCGAAGAGAACTGAAACCTTCTCGCCCCGGCGAGGTGACAGTCATGACATTCCTTCTTCCCGAACCGAAGACAGATGCCCCACCAGCATGCCCGCAGAACTGAAACGTGAATCAGTTTTGACGAAATTCGATCTATTCCTTCAGGGAAACCCCCTTGGTCTCCATCACTGCGAAGAGCTTGGCGTTCATCTGAGCTGCCAGATCCGGCCGATACGAGCCGATGTTGAGCGGATTGGCGAGATTGTTCAGTTCCAAGGGGTCGGCTTGTAAGTCGTACAGTTCGTATTGCGGCGCAGCAACTCCCGCAGGATCGAAGTACATCGTGTACTTCCAGCGACTCTCGCGTATGCACCGAATGTGGTTGGGCTGCGTGACGATGTTCTGACCGTCGGGCGTCGCACAGTTCTGATCGTCGTAGGTGAACAGAATCGTGTCCTGAACCTGCGTGCTGGGACTTTGCGGATAAGCGGCAGCGTCGACGATGACCGGTGTCAGATCGGTACCCAGGAAGTTCCACGATTGACGCGCAGGCGCTTGGGCGAGCGTGGCGAGAGTGGGCATCACGTCGATCAACGACGCCAGGGCGTCGGTGCGAACGGGTTCGGGAAACAGCAAGGGGTTGCTGATGACCAGTGGAACGCGCAGTGTTTCCTCGTAGGCGTTGAACACTTTCTGCCGCAAACCTCCGTGGCTCATCCCCATCTCCCCGTGATCGGACATCCGAACGATCACCGTGTCGTCCAGCATCTGTGGAGTGGCTTCGATCGCGTCGAGCACGCTGCCGATGTGTTCGTCGACCACCCTGTGCATATAGGCGTAGAAGTTGATGTAGTTACGCGCCTGATCGGGTCCGAGCAGCGGCCCGAGCCCGGCTGCCAACAGCAGTTCCGACTGAACCTGGGCTGTCGGTTTGTGATTGAGCGCCAGGATCTCGTCGAAGGTGGGCGGCAAGTCGATACCCTGCTCGAAGGCGCCTGGCGCGTCCGATCCGTAGTTGTCGCACGTGCCGTTCATCGCGTTCCACGTCTGGGGGTACGCGAGGACATCGTGCGGGTTCACGAACGAGACGATCAGCGCCCAAGGCTGTCCGGATGCGACTGCGGGTCCGGAGAGAAACTCGACAGCTTCCTCGGCGACACGGCGATCATGGTCTGCGCACCCGCCACCGAAGTGATCCGGATTGGTGTCCTGGCCCGCGTCCGGCGGAATCCACCCCTCGAAGCCGAATCCTGCCACGTCCGCGCTTGTCGGATCACCACCCTCGACGCCTTTGCTCAGATGCCATTTCCCCCGGTACTGGACGTTGTAGCCGGCCGACGCCAGCAGCTTTGCCATGTTCTGTTCGGAGACCTGCAACTGTGGCTCGGTGGGTGAGACAGTGCCACCTTCGGTGAGCGTTCTGGTGACCCCGTGCTGCGCGGGGTAGAGGCCGGTGAAGAACGTACTGCGACTGGGCGAGCACATCGCGGTGTTGCACACTGCCTGGTCGAAACTCAGCCCGTGATCGGCAATCCTCTTGCGGTTGGGCAGATTCTGTTCAGCCCAGCCTTGTGGCCAGTACATCGGCCGGCGTTCCTGATCGGTGATGATGACAACGATGTTGGGTTTCTGCGGAAACCGATCGGCGGGTGCTGCTTGTACCGGCACCGCGCTCACCGCGCCGGCCGCGACGTCTGCCACTCCCGCGAGGACAAGGGCACCGACGCCACCGAGGAACGTCCGGCGCGGCAATGAATGACAATGCGGGGCTGGAACGTTCTCTGGGTTCACGGGCGTCGTCCTCTCGGAGGCGTTGTCGCCCCAGAGTTGACCGAATCACTCTTCGCTACACATGCGCGAGCAAACTGCCCGTGCGCTGATCAGTTCGATAACCCGATCCGCACAGCGCAGCGGATCCGGTGTCCGGCCGATACCGAGGGTGTCGACTATCGAAATCGTCCTTCGCACATCAGCCTCCTCGACACCCCACGACCAACCGAAGTCGTGATTCCAGAGCAGAACTGCGTTCTTCCCCGGATGGTTTCGGGCATGAACGGGGAGAACGATCACCGCATCCGTGCTCGGACCCTGCGGCCATCGAACTGTCTCACCGTGAACGGATCGTGCTACCGCGTCGACGTATTCGTGTGCGGACCAGTCGTTGCCGTTGGTATGCATGGAAGTACATTCGGTGCCACACACGTTTCGGATGGGTTCGTGGCATCACCGATCGAGTATTGCGCTTTCAGGAAATGAACGGCAACACAACGGATTCGAATTGGCGATGACCGTCGCGGTGGACACTGTGGCCGGTACGGAAAGAGACCAATTCGCAGCGTGCGACGGTGGCTGCAACAGCGTCGAGGCGAACAGGATCCACCATCCCGCCCAGACCTCCACGCAGGAACAACACGTCAGCCTCGATGAGCGGCAACCGATCCCACCACTGCGGATCCGGTCGGCGGAACTGCTCGAGCGCGGACCGCGTCATCGAGCGATCGAACGTCAACGCGGCTCGCGGATGCCGCACCAAACTTGTTGTGGCATGCCACAGTTCTGGGACACTCGGCAATTTCCTCGCGAACACCTGTTCCGGGTCACCCGCACGTAGTGGTAACGGCGCTTCCTCGATGACCAACTTCCGCACCGCAGTGGGACGTTTCTGCGCGATCAACGACGCCGCGTGCCCGCCGAGCGAGTGGCCGACCAGGTCCACCTGCTCGAGTTCGAGATGATCACACACGTCCATGACGTCGTCCGCGAACTCCTCGAACAGATACGACGACGCACGAGCGCTCCGGCCGTGGCCGCGAAGGTCGACCGAGACAACTCGCCGGTTGCGTGATCGCAAGGTCCGCGCGAACTTGTCCCAGGTACCGCTGTCGCCGCCCATCCCGTGCACGAGGACTACCGGAGGCAGATCGGCCACACTGGGATGCGAGCCGGAATCGCGGTAGCTGATCTGGACCCCGCCGGCACTTCGTACGTTAGCGACACTCACGAGTTCCCAGGATAGACCCGTCCTCGCGGATTGCTGACGCGGTCAGCCGAGGCTGCAACTCCCCTGGTCGCGTGACCTCGTCGTAGCGACCGAGTCCGATCCTCGCGATGTTTCGCAGCGACTCGCTTGCATCGGCGAAGTAGCCGCAATGCCCTCGAACGGCTCCGGTACCGAAAACAATGGCTCCGTGCTGCGCCCGAACTGGAGACGGGCCGTGGCCGATGCGGCCGATCTTGACGCGTGGGAAATAGCGGATCCAGTCCGACGGACCAAGCGCAGCCCAGAGATTTCCGGCAAAGCACAGGTCTTCGCGCGAACTGGTCCCCATCCCCGGACTACCCAGCACCACGCAATCGTCCACTCGCGCCGACGGGAGAGCGAGTCCGCACACCACGGCCCCGTAGCTGTGTCCGACGAGCGTCACATGCGCCGATCGCGGCAAGATACGAGTCAACCGCGCCAGATCTATCGCACCAAGTTCTGCAAGTGTCCGGGAGAACGACTCGAGAAATCCCCACGGCGTCCGATAACCGACCCACACGATCACCGCGACGCGGTCGTTCGGCCCGAGCGTTCGGAGCATCCTTCCCAGTGTCCATCCGCTCGCGCGTGGTCCTGTCGGACGGTTCTCGTCGAAGTAGTTTCCCAGTCCGTTGTCGTTGCCCGGCACGAAGATCATGATGTGCTCGGCTGTGGCGACATCGCCGAACACCTCCACGATCCGGCCTTCGCCGGTCTCGTCGTACGCCAGAAGTTGTGCGTCGCGTAGCTCCATCGGCTCGTAGTGAAGTCGATCGGTTCCGGAAACGTCAGCTCGACCCGCCGTTTTCATGACACTCCTCGCGAAGAGTTGCAACGACGAGAATCATTGCAACAGTGAGTTTTTGAATGTCATCAACGCTAGGCGCCCGATGGCGTCAGTGCGATGGCGCCAGCGCCCCTACTGTTCGTACAGTCGACTCGACCATGTCCGGTACAGCTGGCTGTACCTACGAGCTCATTCGTACACGCCCTCCACCGACCATCCACCGCCTTCACAGATCATCAGCAACGCCCGCGATTCCTCCAACAGCACCTGAGCCCGCGCGGCCGTGCGCGCCGAGGCTGCGTCCCACCATCGCTCGTCCACCGGCCAGGGCCCGGCCCATCCCTGCACTGCCCATTCCTTGCTCCCCCACTTCAGCCTTCCCGGCTGCGAGCTGAAGACACCGCGCTCAGTGACGTACACGGCGTTGCCGGCTACATCCTCCAGCCATACCTTGGGATTGTCGACGAAGATCGACCCCGGAGACGGCTGCGGCAGACGACCAGGCCACGGGGCTGTCGGATCATGAGCAGCTACCCGCTCGTCACCCAAGGGCAACAGGGTAATTCGCTCCGAGGGCCCTCGACCACCGCTCAGGACACCGACCTGAACCGATTCGCCGCCCAGAAGACCTTGCACGCGCACCAATGCTCGCCTGGCCCGCTCCTCCTCGTCGCCGACACCGCCCCACAGCCCCAACTGCAAAGCGCCGGCACTGACCACCTCCACCGGTTCCAGACGCAACACCGCTATGCCTGCGGTCGGCCGGGTCTCACTGCGCCCGGTGAGCCAGCCGTCCAGTTGCCATCGCACTCGATCGGCCGTTCCCTCCGGTGTCAGAGGTTCGGCGCAACGCCAAGTCCGAGAAAGATTTTCACCGTTGCCCGTGCTGGCCGAAATCGACAGGCGGGTACACGCCACTGCGGCAGCCGACAATTTGTCGTGCAGGAGACTCGCCAAGGCGCGCCCGGCAAACGCTGCGGCATCCACCCGCTCGATCGACGGATCGTAATGCTGCTCCACTTCCAGATCCGGCGGAAGCGTCCGCGCCGACGGTGGCCGCTCGGGTTCACCGCGCGCCGCACGATGCGCGAGCACCGCATCGGCCCCGAAACGCGAAGCGACGTCCACTGCCGGTAAATCCGCGAAAGCACCGATGGTTCTGATCCCGAGCCTGCGCAGCAGATCCACCAACTCCCCGCGATGCGGCGCAGACAGACTGGGCTCGGCCGCCAACTCCGGCATGGGTAGCGGCGCCAGAAACCGTGCCCCCTCCCCCGGCGGCACCAGCGCTGCCCGGCGCGCGGCAATGACCGCTGTGGACAGTTGATCCGCCACACCCACCTGACTCTCGACGCCCGCAGCAGATGCCTGATCCACCAATCGTTCCGCCGCGGCTTCCTCCGAACCGAAGTACCGACTGACACCTCGCGCACTGAGCACCAACAAACCAGGACGAAGTACCTCGACGCCCGGTGCCACCGCATCGATGGCCGCGGCCACCGGCTCGAACAATCTGGCGTCGCGTTCCGGATCTGCCATCGCCACATACAGTTCCGGGCAGCGGGCCTGCGACTCGCGTCGGCGCAGGCCTCGTCGCACTCCCTCCGCGCGGGCCGTCGCCGAACATGCGATCACCCGATTACCCGAGGTGACCGCGACAGGATGCGTGGCAGGAAGATCGGCAAGCGCTGCCGCTGCCACCGCCGGCCAGTCCGGGCACCACAACGCCAGAACTCTGCTCACAGTGACACCACCCGCGACGACACCACCCGCGACGACACCACCTGCTCCGACACGGCCTCGACCGGCCGGGAAGGTACCCACTCGACCCGCCCGGCTGCACTACAGATGTCCAGACGCGTGGTCCGGGGCTGGAACGAGCGCCCCCGAGCACGAACCGCGAGGCTCAGGGAACTGAGCCGACCACGCCCCAACTCACGGCCCTGACCGAACCCACCGTAACCATGAACCCGAGCGTCCAACCGAACTTCGGCCCCGTCCCAGTGACCTTCGGTGACAACAAGAGTCGAGCCCTTGCTCCGGGCGCGCGCCACCACCGCTCGCGCACGCGACGGGGATACCGACGCACCCGCCAATCCCAGAATCACCAGATCCATACCGTCGAGCAGCACAGCAGCGATCTCGACCGGATCCGGCCCAGGCGCCGGAATGAGCGCCAGACGTTCCAGTTGCGCACCCATCTCGTACGCCGCCAGCAATCCCAGTCGAGGTTGCCCGATGACTGCCACATGCCCCCCGGACGCCGTCACGGACGCGACCAATCCCAAGAGCAAGGAAGCAGCGCCCTCGACGGACACCACGGTTCCGCGCACCAAACCGCCCTGCGGTAGCAATGCCCCGATACCTTCCGGCACTGGGAGAACACCAGCCTTGTGCGCGCGGTCCACGACCGGTATTTCCCGGTCGGCAACACTCTCGAAGGCTGCTGCACTTGTCCCGGAAACACCAGCCACGGAAACACTCGGTCCCGAAAACGACGTATCGCCGCGAGAGGGAATGGACGCGATCTGTCGGCGGAGCTGTGCCAGCCGATCCTGACGGGACAACCCCGCCGCATCTGCCGACAGCTCCACCAACTCGGTCACCTCGGTCATCCCCATCCTCCGGAACACCGGAAAAACTCACTCGGCAGCAATCCATAACCAGCCGGCAAACCGCGGGGAAGTCGGGTCTGACATGCATCCAACGAACAGCAATTTCGAACATATTTTCGAACTGTTTTCAGTAAACCGTGTCACCCCCGACACGTCAAGCAGAGCAAAAAACCCAGTTCACAGGAGCCTCGAGCGTCACAGTGGCATCAATCCATTAACCTTGAGATGTGACAGCTCAGGAGCAGACCGGGAGGGGCATCGGGCCCGAATACCTGCTGGCGGGGCGGTACCGACTCCGCTCCAAGATCGGCGACGGAGGCATGGGCGCCGTCTGGCTGGCCCTCGACACCCTCCTCAGCCGTGACGTCGCGGTGAAACAGGTCACAAGCACGGAAGGCCTCGACACCGAAACGGCCGAAGAGGTCCGTGAACGTACATTGCGCGAAGGCAGGAACGCCGCAAAGCTCACCCACCCCCACTCCATCGCCATGTACGACGTCGCGATCGAGTCCGGTGAACCGTGGTTGGTCATGGAGTACTTCCCCGCCCGCAGCCTCGCCCAGGCGATGAACTTGGCCGACACGTTGCCACCGCTGGAGGTCGCGCAGATCGGCGCGCAGATCGCTGCGGCGCTCACCGAGGCGCACGCCGCCGGCATCGTCCACCGCGACATCAAGCCCGGCAACATCCTGATCGCCGACCGAGGCAAGTCTCTCGGCACCGTCAAGATCAGTGACTTCGGCATCGCCCGCGCAAAGAGCGACGTATCCGACACCCAGGACGAGGTCATCACCGGCACTCCCGCGTACTTTGCACCCGAAGTTGCCCGCGGCGACGATCCCACCGAGGCCAGTGACGTCTTCTCACTCGGGTCGACGCTCTACACGGTGATCGAGGGTCAACCGCCCTTCGGCATCGACTCGGACGCCATCGCTCTACTGCATCGTGTCGCCAAGGCCGAGATCTACCGACCCACCAAGTCCGGACCGCTCACCGACGTTCTCCTTCAGCTCCTCGAGCCGGACCCCACCCGTCGGCCGACGATGGCTCAGGCACGCGACGCGCTCGCTGCAGCCGCGACGGGCGGTGGCACGATCGAGCAGTTGATCGACGCTCCCGTCTACTCGTCCGAAGGCGCCGTGCCGGCGTGGGCTCACCGCACCACACAACTCGCCGACCCACACCGCCGCAATCGCCTGACCGGCTCCACGATCACCGGACTGCCTGCAGTGCAACAGAACACGCCACTGCGGAACGTTCCCAGCCCCATGGACATGTTCTCCTGGCCGCCGCGGATACCGACCGGCCCCGCCGATGCCAGCACCCGCGACAAGGTAGTGGCTTGGGCTCCCCTCGCCATGACAGGCATGGTTGCCGTCATCATCTTGGCCGCACTGATCGTCGTCATCCTGGTATTCACGGCCTGACCGGACGCTCTACGCGGGCAGAATGTTTGCGTTGAGGTGAAACACGTTGTCCGGGTCGTACTTCGCCTTGACGGCGGACAATCGCGCGTACTTCGCCGCACCGTAGGACGCTCGCACTCGGTCCTCGTCGACATCGGTCATGAAGTTGACGTACCCGCCTTGATTGGACGAGAACGGACGCAAGGCTTCCCAGGTCTCACGCACCCACGATCGATCCAATTCCAGTGTCCCGGCATCGGTGGCCGTAGCCGTCATGTTGCACACGTAATGTGGTGTGCGAGAACCACCGAACGCAGTGTCGTCCTCGCCGACGGAGGTGAAAGCTCCCTGCAGCGGAAAGATCGGCATGAAGGACATCGGCGACGATTTCTTGCCCGCTTGCTCGGTCAGAACATCGATCACGTCGTCGGAGAAATCCACCAGGTCCAAGGCCTTCTCATAGGCGTATGCACCCCATGGTTCCGATTCGTCGAGCATCGACTGTAAACCGATGTACGGGAGCGGGGTGACGAACTCGAACAGCGTCGGCACGCCCTCTCGAATCGGCGCAATCGCGTTCGAGTGTTCCTCTTCCGATCCGAAACCGGCTACCAGCAACGCGTATCCGGGCAGCAGGTGAAACTGATCCGGAACAAACGGTGCCGGAGGCGCGGACAAACCGACGGCAACCATCGCTCCGGCATTTCTCGGCAGGGCAGGCACCACTTCGCGGCACAGACGAAGCGCTGCGGGTCCGTCCTCCATCCCCCAGAAGAACAGTCCCAGATGCACTTCCGGACCGATCTCGCTCAGACGGTACTCGAACTCGGTGACCACTCCGAAGTTTCCGCCGCCGCCGCGCAGCGCCCAGAACAAGTCGCTGTGATCGTTCTCGGAGGCCCGCACGATCGAACCGTCGGCGAGCACCACCTCTGCCGACACCAGATTGTCGATCGCCAGGCCGAGCGTGCGCGTCAACCACCCCATGCCGCCGCCGAGGGTCAGGCCACCGACGCCGGTATCACTGATCACTCCACCGGTCACTGCCAATCCGTGTTCCTGCGTCGCGGCGTCGAGGTCGGCAATCGTCGCACCACCACCGACCCTGGCTCGCTTCGCGGACGGGGCGACACTGACTACGTTGATCGCACTGAGATCGATCATCACACCGCCTTCACACACCGAGGTACCTCGGTAGGAATGCCCACCGCCTCTGACCGAAACCTCCAACGAATGGGCTCTGGCAAATGCAAGTGCCACAGACACATCCGACGCCGACCGGCACCTGGCGATCACCGCCGGACGATGATCGATCTGCCCGTTCCAGATCGACCTGGCGTCGTCGTACTCCGGATCTCGGGGGCTGAACACAGAACCCGTGATCGCCGATTTCAGTGGCGCGAACTCGACCGTCGTCATCATGCACCGCCCTCGTCGGGTGTCGCGGTGAGAAGCAGGTACTCCCACTCCATCACGAACGGCTCGCTTCCGCTGCCGTACTTCTTTGCCAACTCGAGCAGATCGCGATCGAGCGCCTGCGTGCGGTCAGGATCGTCGGCGATGTTCCGGTACACCGCGATGGTCGGGCCGTAATTCTTCTTGAAGAAATCGCGGAAATCTTCCGGCCCGCTGAATGTGTCCACACGAAGTACGTCTTTCCTTGCGGCAACATCGCCGAGCAGATCACGAACATGGTTCTCGTCGCCCCACAAAGGCGCCGGCTGCGAACCAGGAGGCGGGGGCGGTGCATACGGCTTCATCGTTTTGAACATCTCGCCGATGAACCCCGTCGGAGTCCAACTCAGCACTCCGATCTTTCCGCCGGGTCGGCATACTCGCAAAAGTTCGTCCGCGGCGCGCCGATGATGCGGGGCAAACATCACACCGACGCACGAGAGCACTACGTCGAACTCGTTGTCGCCGAACGGAAGAGCCTCGGCATCGGCCTCCTGCCAATCGAGTTCGACACCCGCGAGCGCCGCGGCCTCCCGTCCTGCCACGAACAGTTCGGGAGCCAGGTCGGTGGCGATCACCTGCGCACCCAGCGCAGCCGCCGGAATGGCGGCGTTGCCGGACCCCGCCGCGACGTCGAGCACCCGATCTCCTTTCTGCACGCCGCATTCACGCACCAATACAGGTCCGAGTTCCGCGATGACCTGCGTCGCCACCGCCGGATAGTTACCAAGCCCCCACATTGCCCGGTGCTTGGCCTTCAGCTCCCGGTCCAACCCGAGAGTCCCCGTTGATTCACTCATTACCGTTCTCCTTCAATAATTTTCGTACTCGGAGCCCGACAGCGTTCATGCCGTTACTCCGACGCTACGACGACGGTTCGCTCCTCTCCAGTACGAAATCTGTACCGGAGCACCCCGGAGGCCTACGATCGAGAGATGGGGTCCTCGTACCACCAGTTCTGCCCCGTCGCCAAGGCGATGGAGCTACTCGACGAGCGGTGGACACTGCTTCTCCTCCGCGAACTGATCATGGGAAGCGAACATTTCAACGATCTCCGCCGCGGGCTCCCGCGAATGTCACCGACTCTGCTCTCGACCCGGCTTCACCAACTCGCGGTCGCCGGCATCGTGGAGCGAGAAGAAACCGACTGTGTCGTCAGCTATCGTCTGACCGACGCCGGCCGCGAACTGCGCCCTGTGGTCGAAGCTCTCGGCATCTGGGGTACCAGGTGGATCGGTGAACTGGGCGACGAAGATCTGGATCCGAAGCTGCTGCTGTGGGACATGCATCGCCGCGTGGATCATTCCGTGGTGCCTGAAGGCAAGACCGTGGTGCACTTCGCATTCTCCGGAGTACGTGAACATTCGCGGAACTGGTGGCTCGTCATCAATTCCGGTGAGGTGGACATGTGCGATATCGATCCGGGTTTCGACGTTGCAGTGTCGGTCTCTGCGGGCTTGCGACAGATGACCGAGATCTGGCGAGGTAACCTGACCTGGTCGGACGCCATACGGTCCGGTGACGTCACCATTTCTGGGCCTACTGCGTTGCGTCGTAGCTTGCCTTCGTGGTTCGAGCTGTCGACTTTCGCGTCGATCCCGCGCCCCGCGTAGCGCGCGCTCACCAGCCCCGTTCCGTCCTGTTACAGAGTTGTTGCAGACCGTGACACCGTCGACGAACGGTGACCACCTGCCGGTGACACTGACCGAGAAGTCTCTGTTGTATGCCCAGCCACCGCGGAATCATCCGCTTCGTCGCACTCGGTGCAGTCGTGCTCGGTGCGGTCGCGCTCAGCTCCTGCTCGTACACAGAAGAAGCACAACCGAAGAGCGGTAACCACCTTGCCACTCAGCCTGATTCAGGACCTTCAGGCGGCGAGATCGAGGACGGCATCAGCTTGCAGGACACTCATGTGCCCGCGCTTGCCCGTCTCGATTCCGCACTGCTCGCGGCGCTCCAGTCGGCAGCGGCCGACGCACAGGCATCCGGCGTGGACATGCACGTCACGTCGGGTTGGCGGTCCGCGGCATACCAACAGCGACTGTTCGACGAAGCCGTCGTCAAGTACGGCAGCGTGGACGAAGCGTCCAAGTGGGTGCACTCGCCGAGCCTGTCCAAGCATGTCAGTGGACAGGCCGTCGACATCGGACCGACCGACGCCGATGACTGGCTCATTCAGCACGGCAGCGATTACGGCCTCTGCCAGACCTACGCCAACGAGATGTGGCATTTCGAATTGGCAACCACTCCTGGCGGGGAATGCCCGCCACAACTGAGCAACCCCTCGGACGAGAGAGCGGAAGGCTGATCATGACACGAGTCAAGCCAGCGAGACTGATTGCCGCACTGGCAGTCTTGATCCTCGGAGTCGTCGAATTCGAATTGGCGGTCAACACCACCGGTGGTCAGATCGTCGACCAACAACTCATGGTGGGCGCGGCCACCTCCGAACGCCTCAGCGTGTTCTCCGCCGAGTTCATCGGCCTCGTCACCCCGATACTGATAGTGGGAGGAGTGCTCGTGGCGCTCATGATCACATTGCGCAACAACCCGATTGCGCTAGCTTTACGCGTCGTCGTCGTGACCCTCGGTCCCATCACGACGGCCTGGGTTCTCAAACAATCGCTGGATCGACCGGACCTGAACGGTCTGGTGATGCACAATTCCTTCCCCAGCGGCACTTTGACGGCCATAGCTGCTCTGGTCTGCGCGATCGTGATCGTCACGCCCTCGAGGTGGCGGGCGGTCGTTGCGGTCAACGGTGCGCTGATCACCATCGGAACCGCGATCTCGGTAGTCGTGCTGCAATGGCACCGCCCGAGCGACGTGATCGGTGCACTACTGCTCGTCGGCTGCTACACCCTCGCTGTGTCGGCATTTCCGTTGAACACCAGCGTCGCCCGGCATGCGGTGCTGGCAGACTCAGGCAACGAGCGACTCTCGCGAGTGTGACCCCTGTACCCTTGGCTGACCGAGATTTCTCCGACCGCAGAAGGCCCCTGATCATGGCGAGTCCAAGGTGAGCTCATGGTGAGCATTCTTTTCATAGAAGACGATCCAGCCGTGGCCGAGGCAATCACGTTGGGACTGAACCGACTCGGGCACAACGTCAGCCATCGCCCCGACGGTAACGGTGATTTCGACGACGCCCTGGGTGCCACGGACCTCGTCCTGCTCGACCTCGGGCTGCCGGGTGCCGACGGTTACGAGATCTGCCGACGTATCCGCACCCGAAGTTCGATCCCGATCATCATTCTGACCGCCCGATCCGACGACATCGACACCGTCGCCGGCCTGGAAGCCGGTGCCGACGACTACGTCGTCAAACCGGCCAGTCCGCGCGTCCTCGACGCTCGTATCAAAGCCGTCGTGCGGCGCTCGGCACCGGCAACGACGCGCCCGGATGCGACGCCGGGTGCAGAGACGTTCGGCGACCTGGAATTGGATCGGTCGTCGCTGCAGGTCCGCAAGGCCGGGATGCTGCTGACCCTCACCCCGACCGAACTCCGACTGATCCTGGCGCTGACCGAGAACCCCGGACAGGTCCTGAGCCGCCGACAGTTGTTGTCCGCAGCCTGGGACCAGGAGTATCTGGGTGATTCCAGAATCGTCGATGCAGCAGTGCAGCGGCTGCGCGGAAAGATCGAGGACGACCCGGCCGCACCGACCGTCATCGAAACGGTGCGCGGGTTCGGGTATCGCTTCAACACCAGCCCAGCCCGATGAAACCGACCTGGCTTCAGGTCGACGGTCTGCGAACCAGGCTCGTGCTCGTGTTCATCGCAATCGTCGTGATCATCGCCGGGGCAACCGCGGGTGTCGTCTCGTTCATGGCACGGTCGTGGATCTATTCCAACGCTCAGGATGTCGCGACCGCACAATTTCGCGACGAACTGCAATACGTCAACGGAACACCGGTAGACGAGTTGACGCCTGCCAACCTCCAACAGATCTTCCAGTCCGACATGACGCTGATCGTCGACGGCGAAGTCATCCGTCAAGGATCCGTGGATGCGGCGACCATTCCGCCCAGCTTCGACGAAGGTTTGGACAGTCCGAAGCTGATCCGTTTCGAGAGGCTCGACTCCCAGCGCATCATGTTGGGAATGTCCGTCAATGTCGTGGACATGAGCACGGACGACAGCTACGACAACGAGACATTGGTCAAAGCCGTCACCATCCAGCCGCTGGTAGGAGTGCAGGACAAGTTCGACGACCTGCTTCGAGCTGTCGGCCTCACCCTCGCCGCCGGTGTGTTGGTGAGCGGACTACTCGGGCTGTGGATCGCGTCGACGCTTGTCCGTCCGCTCAAACGCCTGGACAAGGCGGCCGCCCGCGCTGCCGACGGCGACCTCAGCGTCCGACTCCCCGAAGACGGAGTAGCCGAACTCGCCCAGGTCACAACAACGTTCAACAGCATGGTCGCTCGCAACGAAGCGGTCATCCGAGGTCTGGAAGAATCGGAAGAGCAGTCGAGAAGGTTTGTCGCCGACGTCTCCCACGAGCTCCGGACGCCGCTCGCAGCACTGGTGCCGGTCAGTGAGATCCTCCGTGAAGAGATCCCCAATCTTCCGCCCGACGCCGCCGCTGCCGCGCGCATCGTGAGCAGTGAGATCGGCAAGCTCACTCGACTTGTCGAAGACCTCATCGAAATGTCTCGCCACGACTCTCAGCAAGCGCACCTCGTCCTCGACGACGTCGACCTCGTCGAATTGACCGAGCGCACACTCGAGAGCCGCGGATGGACAGACACCGTCGAACTGCGCGCACCCGAAAGTGTCAGCGCCAGAGTCGATTCGCGTCGGATCGACATTGTCGTCGCCAACCTCGTCGGAAATGCACTGCGCCACGGAGCGCCCCCGGTTCGCGTCGAGTTGAGCGTCGAATCCGGTTTCTCCGTCATCACCGTCGTCGACCACGGCCCCGGCATCTCACCCGAAGACCGGCAGGCGATCTTTCGGCGGTTCTACAAGGTCGACACCGCGCGCGGACGCAGCGAGGGCAGCGGACTCGGACTCTCGCTCGCCGTCGAGAACGTGCACTTGCACGGCGGCACCATCGGCGTGGACCAGGTGGATGGTCGCACGGTCTTCACGGTTCGCCTGCCCCGTCGCTGACCCCTTCCCGAGCGAACGTACCTTTCGGCGCACCCAAGGCGATCGTCGTACCGTTCGCTCGAAAAGGGGTGGGCACTTCGCACCCTGAACCGTCCGCGTTTGACCAAATAGTGGGATTCTGGTTTCAACATGTGAAACCACGCGAGTAGCGTCGGCATCGTCGAACAGCGTAGAGATCGGAGGGCACCATGACGCAGGCGTCGCGGCTGGAAAAGACGGCCGTCTCCCCGAAGGCGTGGACGATGCTCGGAATCGGCGTCGCAGCCCAGGCCGCAGGCACCGTCTTCGTCAGCACCCCCGCCTTTTTGATCCCGCTGCTGCATTCCGAGCACGGCCTCTCGTTGACGCAGGCCGGAACTCTGGCCGCTGCACCCACTTTCGGCATGGTTCTCACGCTGGTGGCGTGGGGAGCGATGGCTGACAGATTCGGCGAGAAATGGGTCATCTCCATCGGGCTCGGCCTGACGGCGATCGCCGCGCTGGCCGCGACCACCACCGACAACTACACCCTCCTCGGGATCGCATTTCTGCTGGGCGGAATGGCTGCGGCGAGCACCAACGCTGCCAGTGGACGTGTTGTGGTCGGCTGGTTTCCCAAGGATCGGCGCGGCCTTGCGATGGGAATCCGGCAGATGTCACAGCCCCTGGGCGTGACCATCGCGTCGCTGACCATCCCGACTCTCGCTGCGAACGTAGGAATCGGTTCGGCCGTCGGACTGTCGGTAGCTCTCAACGGCGTTCTCGCCCTGATCTGCGCCGTCGCATTGATCAATCCCCCGCGGCCGGCGGCGCGGCCCACAGACATCCCGGTCGAAACGGTAAATCCTTATCGCTCGAACTGGTTCCTGTGGCGCATTCACGTCGTCTCGGCACTGCTGGTGTTTCCGCAGTTCACCCTCTCGACATTCGGTCTGGTCTGGCTGATCAGCGAGCAAGGATGGGACGCTGCGCCCGCTGGGCTCCTGATCGGGATCTCCCAGTTCGTGGGTGCACTCGGACGCATCGTTGTCGGCATCTGGAGTGATCGCGCCGGAAGCAGAGTAGGCCCGCTGCGGTTGGTTGCCGTCTCCGCGTCTGCGGTCATGTTGGCAATGGCGGCAGCCGGCGCAGCGCCTTGGGGCGTTCCCGCCTTGATCCTGCTGCTGGCAACCACTATCAGCGTCGCCGACAACGGTTTGGCATTCACTTCCGTGGCCGAAGCTGCCGGGCCGAAATGGCAAGGAAAAGCATTGGGCGCACAGAACACCGGGCAGTTCATTGCCGCGTCAGCAGTGGGCCCGGTGGTCGGTGCGCTGATCGGCGCGGTCGGCTACCCGCTCGCCTTCGCGATAGTCGCGGCATTTCCCGCCGCAGCAATTCCCTTGGTGCCCAGCCGCGATCGCGACATCAGCGTCTAGTCCCTCATCGGATTCGGTTGCACTGCAGGTCCCGTCAGATCACAATGCGGCTTGCAGGCAACCGAATCCGCTTCCTGAACAGGCTCTACTGTCGGAGTTCGGATCAGCGTCGCGGCGATCGCTGCACCGACCAACAGCAGTGCCACACAGATGTACATCGCGTACCGGAACCCGTCGGAGAAACTCGTCGGATCGACCAGACTTTCGGCGTCGATACCCACGAGGGCAGGCAAGGCCGCGACGGCAAGAAGTTGGCTCGTGCGAGCAACGGCATTGTTCACACCGGATGCGATTCCGGACTGCTCCACCGGTACCGAACCAAGCACCGCGGCGGTCAACGGCGCGACCATCACCGCCAGGCCGAGCCCGAACACCAGAACTCCCGGCAGCACGACGGTCAGGTACGACGCATACGGGCCGATCCGCGTCATCAACACCAACCCCACCGCGGCAACGGCGGGCCCGACCGTCATCGGCAACCGCGGTCCGTGCGTCTGCGCGTAACTGCCCGCGCGCGAAGACAACAGCAGCAATGCCAAGGTGATCGGTACCGTTGCGACGCCGGCAGCCACCGGCGAGTACCCGGCAACCAATTGCAGTTGCAGCACGAGCAGGAAGAACACACCGCCCAGCGCCGCATAGACCGCAAGGGTCACCAGATTAGCCGCGACGAACATCCGCGAGCGGAACAGGGACGGCGGCACAAGGGCACTCGGTGAGCGTCGTTCCACCACAACGAACAGGCAGAGCGCGATCACTCCGATCAGCCCGACTATCGGGTTGACCTCGATCAGCCCGTACGTCAGTGCGCCGAGACCGACTACTGCGCAGGCAGATCCGACCACGTCCAGGTGCTCGGGCGGATGCGGGTCGCGGCTCTCCGGTACATGGCGCACCGCTGCCCACACCACGACGATCGCCAGCGGGATATTGAGCAGGAATACCGATCGCCATCCCGCCACTTCCACCAGCCAACCACCGAAAAGCGGTCCGATGGCGCCGGCAACACCACCTAAACCCGACCACAATCCGATTGCCGCGCCGCGGTCCTCCTCACGAAGTGACGCGGAGATGATGGCAAGGCTGCCAGGTGTCAAGAGCGCAGCTCCCACTCCCTGCAGGATTCGTGCAATCACCAGAAACGTGATGTCAGGTGCAATTCCGCAGAGCAACGACGCGACCGCGAACCAGACCGTCCCCCACACGAATACCCGTCGCCGACCCCAACGATCACCGAGGGCTCCCCCGAGCAGAATCAGCGACGCCAAGGCCAAGGTGTAACCGCTGAGCGTCCACTGCAGTCCGGCGACACCGGAACCCAGTTCTTCACCGATGTGAGGAAGAGCAATGTTGACGACGGTGCCGTCGAGGAGAGCCATGCTCGAGCCGAGAACGGTGGCGGCGACAACCCAACGCCCACGCTTCGACGCGAGCGCCAGTGGTTCCGTCATCGGTCCATGGTGCGCCTTCACACGCAATCGCGAAAGAGCGCGCGGGAATTCAGTCGATCTGGCGGCGATGTGCCCAACGCGTCAACGCATTGCGATTGGACTGCTGAGTCTTTCGCAGGACGTTCGATGCGTGAGTCTCGACCGTCTTCACGGAAATCACCAGGTCCTCGGCGATTTCACGGTAAGTGTACCCACGTGCCAGCAATCTGAGCACTTCGAGTTCTCGCGGAGTCAGCGAGTCGAGTTCCGGATCGAGTTGCGGCTCGGGTGCGTTGGAACGCCCGGTGAAGGAGTCCAGTACGAAGCCTGCCAGGCGAGGCCCGAACACTGCGTCACCACCGGCAACGCGTCGTACACCCTCGGCCAGTTCGGATCCCGAGATCGTCTTGGTCACGTACCCGCGCGCACCGCCGCGGATCACCGCGATCACGTCCTCGGCCGCATCGGAAACGCTGAGCGCCAAGCACACCGGGCCGGAATCGATTCCGCGCAGAACTGCCACTCCACCACCGTCAGGCATGTGGACATCGAGCAGAACGACATGCGGTTTCGTCGAGTTGATACCCGCGATCGCCTCAGCGACGCCACCGGCTTCACCGACTACGTCCATGTCTGCCTCGCGCGAGAGTTCCGCCCTCACCCCGGAGCGGAACACTGCATGATCGTCGACAAGAAATACGCGGTACGGGGGCGGCGCAAGCGAAGTCACTGGGGCTGTTCCTCGGGGTTGTCGACACGGTCAGCAGTCTGGTCCCACTTTAGAGCAGAGTCACCGAGCGGCATGTGCACGCGGATCTCGGTGCCCTTTCCGATGTCGGATCGAACCACGACGCGGCCACCCCGTCGCTCGATGCGACCACGAATCGACTTGGCCAAACCCTGACGGTCCTCCGGCACCGCATTGACGTCGAATCCGACTCCGCGATCACGAACGAACACACTGACCTGGTCGCCCTCGACCTCGGCGAAAAGATTGATTTCCTTCTCCCCCGAGTGCTTTGCCGAGTTCACGAGAGCTTCACGCGTCGCACCGAGGAGCGCGGTGAACGCTTCCTTGGGCAGACCGTTCTCGACGCCTTCGCCTTCGAGTTGTACGTCGCCGACCGTGACGGGGCGGACCGTGACGCCATGCTGGTCCTCCACTTCACCGGCGATGATCTTCAGACCTTCGGTCAGGCTCGTGTGGTCGATATCCCCGCCGCTGAACAACCACTTGCGCAGCTCACGTTCCTGACCACGGGCCAGGCGCGCCACCTCTTGCGGATTGTCGGACTGCTTCTGAATCAGCGCCAACGTCTGAAGTACGGAGTCGTGCAGATGCGAGGCGATCTCTTCACGTTCGTCGTTGCGAATTCGGGCCGCACGCTCGGCGCCGAGAGCCCTCCACATCCGCAGCCACAGCGGCACCGTCAACAAACCGACACCGATCAGCGTCACCACCACGGCCAGCAGGGACGAGCGCAGTGCTTCGAGGTCGACCTGAGCGAGGACGACGACGCCGAGACCCAAGATGATCAAGGTCGCTCCCCCGACCACCCGCGCCCACGTGAGAACGGTAGGCCGCTGCGGCAAGCCGATGACGGTCCGGGGACCGTCGGAGTCGAACTCGCGCCACACCAAAGCGGCACCGATCGCGACGACGAAGAACGGTGCGAGCACCGAACCCGCCGTGCCGCTGAACAGCCAGGACAACGCGGCTGCGCCGCCCAATCCGAGTGCGATCAAGCCGTACGCCCGCTGCCGCTCGGCCGCGGACGGCTTCTGGGTGTCCGTGCCGGCTGAGGTGAAGATCCAGAGGGCGCCGTAAATCACGATGCCGGATCCGGCCATCGCCGCCAGAATCGCGAAGGCGACTCGAACCTTCAGGACGTCGATCCCGAGATGATCGGCGATACCGCCTGCAACACCGGCGACGATGCGACCGCCGGAGCGCCGCTCCAGCTTTCGCAATGGAACACCGCCCGGGATGGGCACACCCTTCTTCATGGGTACGGCATGCACCGGTACCCCGTTGACGGGCGGGCCTCCCGTGAACCCGGGAGCGGGACCGCTCACGAACGGCGGATCTGACAGATATTGCACATAGTCGATACTGGCACGAACCACTCGCACTCACATCAGGGTCCAACCCTGAATCAGGGCGGCGCCCCTGGCCCCGATCGTCACAAAGATCAGGGTTGGCCCTGATGCGCGGAGGCCGCCCCGGAAGCCAGGATTGATTCATGAACAATCCGACTTTCCAAGAACAGATCCAGGATCTGTGGCGGACCCGCCCCGTGCGTCTGCCGGCACAAGGTCACGTGGCCGGGGTATGCGCCGGAATCGGATACCGGTACGGCATCGACCCCATTCTGGTACGTGTCGCGTTTGTGGCCTCCACTATTTTCGGCGGCTCAGGCATCCTTCTCTACCTCGCCGGGTGGTTGGTGCTCGCCCGCGCCGGTGACGGATCGTCCCCCGCACAGTCGTTGATGGGCCGCGGACACAGCTCCGATTCCAGCACCAAGACCATCGTCTTGTTGGTGGCTCTCGCCATCGCGGCTACGACCGTCGGGCCTGTCGGCGTCGGCCTGGGTGGTTCCGGTCTGATCGGGTTGATTCTGATGGTCGGAGGCCTGTGGCTGCTCTACCAACGAGCGCCGGTCCCGCCTGCGCTGCCACAGAGCACGTCACCGTACGTCGGCGCGGGTACCGCGTATCCAGGCACGGGATTCACGCCCGGGCCGTTCACTCCCGGATACTTCGCACCCAATCAGCCGCCCGTGTACACGCCGTACACAAAACTCCCCGACAGCTACGTGCCCGAGGAACGGCCGGCCGAACAGTCACCGCAATCTCAGGCCGATCATCCGACGATCAACCTGTCGAAGGACCCGAGCGCTTCAGCCGCCGCCAATCCGACCGAGGTGATCGGCGAGGCCGCCATCACACCGCCCTCCTGGGATCCGCTCGGTGTCGCTCCGTTCGCCTGGGATCTCCCGGACCCGGCAGTCAAAGCCACGCCGCTGCTGCCTTTGCCACCACGTAAGCGTCGCTCGCGATGGACGCTGACAGTGCTCGGACTCGCGATCATCGTCGCCGCCGTCACCGGGGCAGCGGGCGCGGCAACCGGCAACGAGTGGTTCACTCCGGGCCGAGTCGGTGCTGTCGGACTCGCCGTCATCGCGCTCGGCCTGATCCTCGGGGCATTCTTCCGCAAGGGGTACGGCCTGCTGGTCGTCACCGGACCGCTCGTGGGTTTCGTGCTTCTCGCCTCGTTGGTCTACCCGATCGATTTCGACGCCTCGGGTGAGCAAAGATGGACTCCGGCAACCGCTTCCGAGTTGGATCCGTCGTACTCGGGAGCCTTCGGAAGCTTCACTCTCGACCTCAACGGGGTCAAGTTCACCGAGGACAAGACCATCGACGTCGCGGCGTCGTTCGGCGAGTTCGTCGTCATGGTGCCACCAACCGTCAACGTCAAGAACAGCTGCACCGTCGTCATGGGTGACGGATCAGGTTGCCTCGACGGCGGAATACACCCGGGCCGTGATGTGACACCGGATTCGCCCACACTGACCATCAACGCCAAAGCTACGTTCGGCAGTCTGAAGGTGACGCAATCATGAGCGACTACGACGAGACCACAGAGCACGACGAGACCCGAGAATCCAAGCGCCCCTCGGCACTTCTGCTGATCGCCGGACTGGCCGCACTTCTGGTCAGTGTGTGGGCGTTGGTCGGGCCGTTCTCCCTGGCGCCGGCAGCGAACATTCAATTCCGTTGGCTGTTCGTCGGTGCCGCCGTCGTGGCAGGACTACTGCTGGTGATTCTGCCGAATCGGCGCAACCGGAAGTAAAACTGCTGTGCGCCTTTATTAACCGCGGGGGGTTAATAAAGGCGCACAGTTGTTTTTACTCCCACTCGATAGTTCCCGGCGGCTTGCTCGTCACGTCGAGGACTACGCGGTTCACGTCCGCAACCTCGTTGGTGATTCGAGTCGAGATGCGCTCGAGGGTCTCGTACGGCAGACGCGTCCAGTCCGCGGTCATCGCGTCTTCACTCGAGACCGGACGCAGCACGATCGGATGACCGTACGTCCGGCCGTCACCCTGCACGCCCACGCTTCGGACGTCGGCAAGGAGAACGACCGGGCACTGCCAGATGGTTCCGTCCAAGCCTGCAGACGTAAGCTCTTCGCGCGCAATGGAATCTGCCTGACGCAAGATCTCGAGGCGATCGCGGGTGACCTCACCGATGATGCGGATACCGAGTCCGGGACCGGGGAACGGCTGGCGTCCGACGATCTCTTCGGGCAGGCCGAGTTCGCGGCCCACTGCACGGACCTCGTCCTTGAACAGCAGACGCAACGGTTCGACCAACTTGAACTGCAGGTCTTCCGGCAGCCCGCCGACATTGTGGTGGCTCTTGATGTTTGCAGTTCCCGTGCCGCCGCCCGACTCCACGACATCCGGGTAGAGCGTGCCCTGGACGAGGAAGTCGACGGTCGCACCATGAGATGCGTTCTCGCCCAGAACATCACTGACTGCGCCTTCGAAGCTGCGGATGAACTCGCGGCCGATGATCTTGCGCTTGGTCTCGGGATCGGTGACGCCTGCCAACTCACCGATGAAGGTGTCCGCGGCATCCACGGTGATCAGACGAGCGCCGGTTGCCGCGACAAAATCCTGCTCGACCTGCGTGCGCTCACCGGCTCGCATCAAACCGTGATCGACGAAGACGCATGTCAACCGGTCGCCGATTGCGCGCTGAACCAAAGCCGCAGCGACAGCGGAGTCGACGCCACCGGACAGACCGCAGATGGCGTGTCCGTCTCCGACCTGCTCGCGAACCTGCTCGATCAGCGCATCGGCGATGTTCGACGCCGTCCACGCTGCCGGAATACCGGCAATCTCGTGCAGGAAGCGGCTCAGGACCTGCTGACCGTGCGGGGAATGCAGAACCTCAGGGTGGTACTGCACACCGGCGAGCTTGCGGGCGCGGTCCTCGAACGCCGCGACGGGAGCACCGTCGCTGGTCGCGGTCACCTCGAAGCCGGAAGGCGCTTCGGTGACGGCGTCACCGTGGCTCATCCATACCGGCTGCGTCGAGGGAAGACCGTCGTGGAGCAATCCGCCGGATACCGCGATGTCGGTACGGCCGTATTCGCGGGTACCGGTCTCGGCGACGGTGCCGCCCAGGGCGCCTGCCATTGCCTGGAATCCGTAGCAGATTCCGAAAACCGGAATGTCGTGATCGAACAGTGCGGAATCAAGCTTGGGAGCACCGTCTGCGTAGACACTCGAGGGCCCACCCGAGAGCACAACAGCCAAGGGGTTCTTGGCCACGATCTCCTCGACGGTCGTGGTGTGCGGAATCACCTCCGAGTAGACCTTGGCTTCGCGAACTCGCCGTGCGATCAACTGCGCGTACTGCGCCCCGAAGTCGACGACAAGAACTGGTCTCTGCTGCTCGATATCTGCCACAGGTGCAGTCTAATCGCCGCAGCCAGCGCTTCTGCGCATGCATGGACTCAGCCCGCTACTCGGCCGAGCGAGCGCGAGGTACGTCACTACAAAGGCCGCCCCTCAGAACTGCGCGGCGACCTCGCGCGGATCTAGACCACCGTCCAGGTCAACGGCGCCCCAATCACCCGCACCTTAGCTTCGGCAATCAATTCGGCAGCATCATCGCAGGCCAGAGCCCGAAATGGACGAAGGGTGAATTTTCTGGACGTTTGACCGATTCGCCTGAACCAAACGTCCAGTAAAGGTAATCTCGCCCGTCAAGTGATCAGGATCACGATCGCAAACGGCCGGCGCCGCCGAACGGCGCTCACCTCGAGGAGGACCTGTGCGTCGATTCATACGACGACTCGCCATACCTGTCGCGGCTGTGACGGCTGCCGCCGGACTTCTAGTCCTCGGCACGCTGGCCACTGCTGACGAAGCCCCGCCGACCACTTTCACCGGCACGACCGACAACCTGATCTTCACGAAGAGTGTCATCGGGAACGCGGCAGTTCACCCAGGCGACACCGTCACGTACAAGACCGAGATCAAGCACAACGAAAGCGGCATCGAACGGTCGATCGCAAAGATCCGTGACATCCCGCCCGCAGGATTCGTCCTCGTGCCGGGCAGCGCCAAGGCCACCTACCTGGGTGTGACCAACCGGGCCACGATCAGCAACGAATCAGACGGCGGAGTCTCCGCGAAGTGCTCGAGCGGCTGCACCTTCCTGGTCGGTGGATTCGTCGTCAAGAAGAACCAACCCGTCACACTGGAAGCGACCTACACGGTCCCCGTCGGCACAGCATTCGGGACGTACGACAGCGGCATGCTCTTCGACGTCAACGCCTTCAGCACACAGCAGGGCCTCAACCCGATCAACGTCAACGTCCAGGTAGTCGACCCGTCTGTCGCCACCGGAACCACACTGGTTGCACCGGCAACGGCGAAGGTCGGCACGCCGGTCGACCTGACCGCGACAGTTGCGCCGTCCGACGCGAGCGGCACCGTCCAGTTCAAGGACGGCGGCAACGACATCGGCTCACCGGTCCCGGTTTCGGGCGGTAGCGCCACCCTCTCCCACACTTTCGACAGCGTCGGCGCCCACGACATCACCGCCGCGTACAACGCCGGTCCGGGATTCCACAGCTCGACCTCCGGAGTCCAGACCGTCGACGTCTCCGCGGACACCACCACCACGATCTCGGCCCCGAACGCCGCGCTGGTAGGTGACAGCATCACCGTGAGCGCTGTCGTCACACCGGCAAACGCCGTGGGCACGGTGCAGTTCAAAGACGGCGAGACCAACCTCGGCGCACCGGTGGCTGTAGTCAACGGGACGGCTTCCCTGACCCGCAGCTACGACGCTTCGGGCACCCACAGCTTCACCGCAGTGTTCACCGGCGAGGCCGGTTACGGCGATTCCGTCTCCACCGCAACCCAACTCGACGTCAGCGATCCCGACTGGGGAACCACGACCACAGTTGTCGAACCACTCACCGCTGTTGTCGGTGAACCGACCAACCTCTCGGCCACCGTCTCCCCCATCCCGAGCAGCGGAACCGTGACGTTCAAGGTCGACGGCGCCGAGATCGGTACCGCACCGGTCGGCACGGGTGACGGTGTCGCGATCCTCCCGCACACCTTCGCATCAGCGGGCGCTGCAGCCGTGACGGCAGAGTTCTCCGGCGGAACCGGATTCATCGGCTCCACGTCCACGTCGTTCACGGTGAACGTGACCGATCCCGAACCCGCTCGCGCCGACACCACGACGTCTCTGACCGTCAGCGGCTCGGCTCAGGTCGGAAAGGCATTGCAGCTCAAGGCCACCGTCGCACCCGGAACAGCAAACGGAATGATCCAGTTCAAGTCGGGCACGACGCCCATCGGCGCACCCGTTGCCGTCGTCAACGGCGTCGCGACACTCACGCACACCTTCGACGACGAGGGAACGTTCGGCCTCACTGCCAACTTCGTCGGCGACGCCGGTTGGAAGAACTCCGTCTCCGGCCCGACGGTCGTGCAGGTCGGCACCGCACCGACAGACGGCGGCGGCACCGGAAGCGTGGATACCGGTTCGCTCAGCGGCCTCATCCCGCTCTTCGGAAGCTAGTCCCCCACATCAGCTTTGGACACCACTCCCGTACCCAGCTCAGGAGAATCCATGTTCGTGTACTCCAGACGTCGCATCGCGGCGCCGATCGCCGCCACGGCACTCGCCAGTGGCGTCATCCTCGCGGGAATCCCCGCATCAGCGGCCCCCGTGACAACAACCTTCGGCACGAGTTGCCTGGCAACCCCGTCCGCTGTCGCCGGTCCGACCACGCAGTCACAGTCCGGCTCGGTCATCGTCGACGCACCGGAATCCATCGGCGCCGGTGAGACCTTCGAGGTCACCATCCAACCCGGCCCCATCGCCTTTCCCGGCTCCGCTTCCGGGGCGACCGTCCAGAACGTCTCCCGCATCAAGGTCGACGTCGACGTTCCTGCGAACGCCACCCTGGTGGAAGCCACCATCGTCCCCGGCACCTCGGCTGGGCTCAGCGGTGTCGCGCCGAACATCCTGCGCGTCAACGAGAACGGCAACGTCGATCCCAACGGAACGATTCTGCGCCTCTCCGGAAACAACCAGGTCATCGGAAACAGCCCCAGCTCGAGCATCAACTCCGAGGGCGGCATCGTCGTCAAGGCGACCGGCAAGAACGTCGATGGTTCCAACAATGCCGACGGCTACACGCAGTTCCAGCTCCCCCAGGTCAAGGCAGTTCTCAAGGCCGGCGATTCAGGGGACGTCGCGATGAAGGTACGCACCGGCGGCAGCGCGGGAGCGTGGAACAACGATCGCAACTTCCTCACGTTCCTCCCCAAGGCCACCCTGGTCATCACCGCCTGGGCACCCACGCGATGCACCCCGCGTGACGCCGAGAACGGTCCGCTCAACAGCGGCGCAGGCCCCCTCGCCACGACGCGGATCATCGAGGCGGACAAGGCAACCACCACCACAGTCGTCGGACCGGCCAACGCCAAGAACGGAACTCCCGTCACCCTGTCAGCCAACGTGAGCGGCGGCGCAAACGGTGGAACCGTCCAGTTCTTCGACGGCGACAACCCACTCGAGGACGCCGTGCCGGTAACCGGAGGGTCGGCCAGCATCTCCCCGACCTTCACCGAGGACGGACCGCACTCCATCACCGCGAGCTACAGCGGAGCCCCCGGGTTCCTGGCGTCGACGTCGGCGTCGGCCAAGATCGTGACCGTCACGACCGATGCACCGCCGGACGCCGTGACCACTACCGCCACGGTGTCGCCGTCGACCGCGAAGGTCGGACAGGACGTCAACCTGACTGCCAAGGTCGATCCGCAGGGTACCGGCGGCACCGTCGATTTCATCGTCGACGGCACCGAAACGGTCAGTGCTCCGGTCGGAACCGACGGAGTTGCCGTCGCTCCGTACACCTTCACCTCGACCGGAACGCACAAGGTTGTCGCGAAGTTCACGGGCTCACCAGGATTCGCGCCGTCCGCTGCCCCGGCATTCCCGGTCAGTGTGACGACGCCGGCTCCGGCCGACGTCGAGACGACCACGGTTCTCGACGCTGTCGGAACTGTTCAGAAGAACACCCCGGTGACGCTCAAGGCAACGGTCGATCCGTCCGGCGCCACAGGCAAGGTCCAGTTCAAGGTCGGTGACACCCTCATCGGTGGACCGGTCGACGTGGTCAACGGTGTCGCAACGGTACCGGCGACGTTCTACAACTCCGGGACCTACAGTGTCACCGCCGAATTCGTGGGCGCTTCGGGCTACACGGCCTCCGCATCCGCGCCGCAGACCCTGACCGTCCCCGGCGATACGGACGGCGGGCCCGGAGGCGGGACCGGCAGCCTCGACCTCGGCACTCTGTTCGGGTCGCTAGGAGGCTGACACTCTGAACCCGCGTTGGGGGGTGGCGTCGAACCCGCGCCGACACGCCCCATCTTCGTTCGCGGCGAACTATCCGGCTGCCGGCTCCGCCGGAACAGCGGTAGCTGTCTTGCCGCCGGTGATCTTCACGATCGGCAGGACCAGCGCGGCCGGGGCCGACGCCGGCACCACAGGCGACTTGGGTGCAATCGGAGCCAAACGCTCGTAGCCGCTGCCCTGGGCGGGACGCAGGTCGGTCTCCCCCTTGTTCGGCCACAGCGAGGCCGAACGCTCGGCCTGAGCGGCAATGGTCAGCGACGGATTCACGCCGAGGTTGGCCGAGACCGCTGCGCCGTCGACGACGCTGAGCGTCGGGTAGCCGTACACGCGGTGGTACGGATCGATGACGCCGTGATCGGAATCCGACGCGATAGCGCAACCGCCGAGGAAGTGCGCCGTCAGTGGAACGTTGAAGATCTCGCCCCACGTGCCGCCCGCGACGCCGTCGATCTTCTCGGCAACTCGACGCGTCGCCTCGTTGCCCTCCGGGATCCACGTCGGGTTCGGCTGACCGTGGCCCTGCTTGCTGGTGACCTTGCGTCGACCGAACAGGCCCTTCTTCGTGTACGTGGTGATGGAGTTGTCGAGGTTCTGCATGACCAACGCGATGATCGTGCGCTCACTCCAGTCCTTGACCGTCAACATGCGCAACATCTGGTACGGATTCTTCGCAACCACACCGAGGAACTTGATCCATCGGGGCGTCTTGCCGCCGCCGTCCGTCATCAAGGTCTGCAACAGGCCCATCGCGTTCGATCCCTTGCCGTAGCGGACCGGCTCGATGTGGGTGTCGCTGCTCGGGTGGAACGACGAGGTGATCGCCACTCCGCGGGTCAGGTCGAGTGCGGGATCGACCTTGTACTTGCCTGCGCCGACAATGGATTCGGAGTTCGTTCGAGTCAGCTCGCCGAGCTTGTCGGAGAGCTTGGGCAGCGCTCCGGTGTCCTTCATGTCGAAGAGCAGATGCTGAGTGCCCCACGTTCCGGCCGCGAGAATGACGTTCGCAGCCGTGTAGGTGCGGCGGTTCTTTCGTCCGAATGCACCGGTTCGCTCGGTGAACACGTCCCACGAACCGTCGCGAGCCTCACGAAGCCCGGACACGGTGGTCATCGGAATGATCTCGGCGCCGGCTGTCTCGGCAAGGCCCAGATAGTTCTTGAGGAGCGTGTTCTTCGCTCCGTGACGGCAGCCCGTCATGCACTCGCCACACTCGATGCAACCGGTGCGCTCGGGTCCGACGCCGCCGAAGTACGGGTCCTTCGCCTTCTTGCCAGGTTCACCGAAGTAGACGCCGACAGGGGTCTGGATGAACGTGTCGCCGACGCCCATGTCATCTGCGACGGACTTCATGATCTCGTCAGCGGGCGTCATGTGCGGATTCTGCACGACGCCGAGCATCTTCTGAGCCTGCTCGTAGTACGGGGTGAGCTCGCTTCGCCAGTCGGTGATGTGCGCCCACTGCTTGTCCTGGAAGAACGGCTCCGGCGGCTGGTACAGCGTGTTGGCGTAGTTCAACGACCCGCCGCCGACGCCTGCGCCCGCGAGAATGAGGCAGTCGCGCAACAGGTGCACGCGCTGAATGCCGAAGCACCCCAGCTTCGGAGCCCAGAGGAACTTCTTGAGATCCCAACTGGTCTTCGCGAAATCTTCGTCGGCATACCGTCGGCCGGCTTCGATGACGCCGACCTTGTAGCCCTTCTCCACGAGACGAAGCGCGCTCACGCTTCCGCCGAACCCGGATCCGACGATCAGTACGTCGTAGTCCGTTGCCCGTTGCTTGCCCATCAGGACACCTCCACCGTGAACCGTAGTTACCCGCCAGTATGCACCTATCCCTTGTGACTACCACCACAAGGGGCCCCATAAGCGTAACCGCAAGTATCAGGAACGGAAGAAAGTCCTGCACAACGAACTGTGGCCCCGGTTCACGAAGAACCGGGGCCACAGAAAGGTACAAACTACGCGCGGACTGTCAGCCCGACCTTCTGGAACTCCTTGAGATCGGAGTATCCGGCCTTCGCCATCGACCGACGGAGACCACCGACGAAGTTCAGCGAACCGTACGGATCGTCCGAAGGGCCGCTCAGAACCTGGTCCAGACTCGGACGCTCACCATAGGAAACCGGAAGAAGTGCTCCACGCGGAACCGAAGGATGAGCCGCAGCGGACGGCCAGTACCAGCCACCACCCGGCGCCTCGGCGGACACGGCCAGCGGCGTGCCCAGAACGGCAGCGTCGGCACCGCAGGCGATGGCCTTCGCCAGATCACCCGAAGTTGCGATGTCACCGTCGGCGATGACGTGGACGTAGCGTCCACCCGTCTCGTCGAGGTAGTCGCGCCTGGCTGCTGCAGCATCGGCAATGGCCGTGGCCATCGGAACACCGATGCCCAGGACCTCACCGGTGGTGGTTGCACCCTCGGTAGACCCGTACCCGACGATGACACCGGCAGCGCCGGTACGCATCAGGTGCAGCGCGGTGCGGTGGTCACTGACCCCACCCGCGACAACCGGAACGTCGAGTTCCGAGATGAACGTCTTGAGGTTGAGCGGTTCCTGCTCGGTGTGCACGACGTGCTCGGCCGAGATGATCGTGCCGTGGACGACCAGGAGGTCGATTCCCGCCTTGATCAGCTCCGGCGTCAGTGCGCGCGCATTCTGCGGACTGACGCGAACGGCAGTGGTGACCCCCGAATCACGGACCTGCGCCACCGCAGCTGCCAGAAGACCGGCCTGCAGCGGAGCCGCATGCAGCTCCTGCAGGTAGCGGATGGCCGCGTCGACGCCACCGTCCTTCTCGGCGATCTCGACGAGACGCCGGAGCTTCTCCTCGACATCGGGGTGACGGCCCCACAGGCCTTCACCGTTGATGACACCGAGGCCGCCGCGCTTACCCAACTCGATCGCGAAAGTCGGCGAGACCAACGCGTCGGTGGGATGTGCGAGGACAGGAATGTCGAACCTGTAAGCGTCGAGCTGCCAAGCAGTCGACACCTCCTTCGACGAACGAGTTCGCCGGGAGGGAACGATGTTCACATCGTCCAACTCGTAGGTACGTCGGGCCGTTCGACCCATGCCGATCTCAACGAGGTCGCGCACGCGCGCCCCTTTCTCGTGTACTGGTTGCTAACGAGCGGTGTAGTTGGGTGCTTCGACAGTCATCGTGATGTCGTGCGGATGGCTTTCCTTCAAACCGGCCGCCGTGATCTGGACGAACTGAGCGTTCTGCAGGTGCTCGATCGTCGCCGACCCCGTGTATCCCATGGCAGCGCGCAGACCACCGGTGAGCTGGTGCGTCACCTGCGAGAGCGGGCCACGGAACGGGACACGTCCTTCGATGCCTTCCGGAACCAACTTGTCCTCGGACAGCACGTCGTCCTGGAAGTACCGATCCTTGGAGTACGACTTGGCCTCGCCACGCGACTGCATCGCGCCGAGCGAACCCATTCCGCGGTAGCTCTTGAACTGCTTGCCGCCGACCAGAATCAGTTCGCCGGGCGATTCAGCGGTACCGGCCAGGAGTGAACCCAGCATGGCCGTCGACGCACCTGCGGCAAGAGCCTTCGCGATGTCTCCGGAGAACTGGAGTCCACCGTCGGCGATGACGGGCACACCGAGAGGCTTGCACGCGGCAACCGCTTCCAGGATGGCCGTGACCTGAGGGGCACCGACACCGGCGATGACGCGGGTGGTGCAGATGGAACCAGGGCCGACTCCGACCTTGACGGCATCGACGCCGGCTTCGACCAGTGCCAGAGCACCCGCGCGCGTAGCGACGTTGCCACCGATGATCTGAACCCGCTCGCCCAGTTCACGCTTGAGCTTGGCGATCATGTCGAGAACGTTGGACGAATGCCCGTGCGCACTGTCCACCACGAGTACGTCCACACCGGCATCGGTGAGCGCCATCGCGCGCTGGAAGGCGTCATCGCCGGCACCGACTGCAGCGCCGACGAGCAGTCGACCGTCACGGTCCTTGGTGGCGTCGGGATGCTGCTCGGTCTTGACGAAGTCCTTGACCGTGATCAGACCGGTGAGCTTGCCGTTGCCGTCGACGATCGGCAGCTTCTCGATCTTGTGCCGACGAAGAAGGCCCAGTGCCACGTCAGCGGTGACGCCTTCCTGAGCGGTGATCAGGGGCATCTTGGTCATGATCTCCGCGACCGGGCGATTCTGGTCGACCTCGAAACGCATGTCCCGGTTGGTGACGATGCCAACCAGCTGGCCGGCGTCGTCGGTGACAGGCAGACCCGAGATGCGGAAACGAGCGCACTTCGCATCGACCTCACCCATCGTGTCGGTCGGCTTACACGTGACGGGATCGGTCACCATGCCGGCCTCGGAACGCTTGACCGTCTCGACCTGTCCTGCCTGGACCTCAACCGACGAGTTGCGGTGCAGAACACCCATGCCGCCGGCGCGTGCCATCGCAATTGCCATGCGCGACTCGGTGACGGTGTCCATCGCAGAACTGACCAACGGAATCCGCAGACGGATGTCGCGGGTCAGTTGACTGGACGTGTCGACCTGGCTCGGGATGACGTCGGACGCAGCCGGCAACAGCAGCACGTCGTCGTATGTCAGTCCCAGCATCGCGACCTTGTTGGGGTCGTCTCCTCCGGTGTGTACATGTCCTGCAGAACTACTCATGCGGTCAGGACCCTCCATGGACCTAGATTCGCCCAGGGCGACCGCTGTAGCAGCCGCCTCGAAACGGATTACGAAAGCTGGATATCGGATAGAAGGCGCCTGCACGGAAAGAAATTCCTGGCACCTTTTCCCGGCGTTGCACACCATGGTATCGGCTCACTCAAAGGTCCGAACCATCCCACCCACGCTGCGTGTACGCGTAACAAGTGGCGCTGACCCCCCTGACCTGCGTACCGTGGTGCTGTGCGTGATCAACTGCCCCCCGGTCTGCCGCCAGATCCCTTCGCCGGCGACCCAGCTGACCCCTCCGCGGCTCTCGATGCCATCGAGCCGGGCCAACCACTCGACCCCCACGAACGCCAAGCGGTCGAGGAGGATCTCGCTGACCTCGCTGTTTACGAGGCACTCCTCGCTCACCGCGGTATCCGCGGTCTCGTAGTCTGCTGCGAGGACTGCCAACAGGATCACTACCACGACTGGGACATGCTGCGCGCAAACCTGCTGCAGCTGCTCGTGGACGGAACCGTCCGCCCTCACGAGCCTGCCTACGACCCGATGCCTGAGGCATATGTCACGTGGGACTACTGCCGTGGATACGCCGACGCGTCGATGAACGAGGCGATGCACGGCGACGGTTTCGACAGCTGAGCGAAGCCTCACCCAAGCTCATACGAAAGTGGCCGACAAGCAATTGCTTGTCGGCCACTTTCGTTTGAATTCAGATCGGAACGGTGCGATCAGGGCGGGGGTGAAGATGAATCACCCGACGGAGACGAGGCCGGCGCCAGAGGCGTCGTTGTCGTGGTTGTCGTCGTTGTTGTCGTGGTCGTTGCCGTGGGCGACGATGACGGTGTCGACGACGCCGCGCTTGGACCAGGCGCCTGCATGATTCCAGGATTGGGCGTTGTCGTCGTGGTCACACCCCCAGGCAGCTGAGGGTTCGCCGGATTGACGGAGATCCCCGGAATCGCCGTGGGAGACGTGGCAATCGAGGACTGCTGGTCGGTCGTCGACGGCGGCACTGCGGGTGACGTGGTCTCCTGGACCTGCGTCATCAACTTGCCCCAACGCTCGACGAGGTCGGTCTTGTCCTGCGAGTCCTTGACCGCATCGGCACGGTGAGCTGCGTTGTCCAGCACCATCTTTGCCGCAGGAATGTCTCCGGCAGCCAACAGCCGCTCGGCCTTTTCCAGCTCGGAAGTCGTGTCGATCTTCGCAACTGTCGAGTTGGCCTCGTCGGCGAAGACGACCTGCTTGACGCCCCACAGGGCATCGCCGGGCTGGGCGTCGTACGCCATCGCCGTGGCGCCACCGAAGACCACTGCTGCAACTGCTGCAGCGGCGGCGATCGGACGAACCACACGCAATCGAGAACGGGAACGTGAACGCTGACGATCGGAGAAGCCGGACGGCGTCGCTGTGATTGCAGCGATGACATCGTCCAATAACGGACCCTCGGGCATCGGAGTCGCAACGACATCGTCACGCCATTGCGAGAGGATCAACGCAAGTTCGTACTGTTCGGTGCTATCGGTTGCTACCGGCCCACCATTCGAAATGGATTCGATCAGCGCATCGTCACGCCGAACCGCAGCCAAATCCACTGGCGTACCGTCGTCGGCGAGATCACCGAGATTCGAAGCGTCATGCCCCTCGTCTCTAGCCAAAGCTCTCACCTGCTTTCGTCACTTCTTTTTTCAGTTTCGCGATCGCTCTGTGCTGAGCGACTCGTACAGCTCCGGCGGTACTACCGACGGCGACGGCCGTTTCCTCGGCCGACATCCCGACCACCAGGCGAAGTATCAAGATTTCTCGATGCTTCTCCGGAAGTGTGCCGAGAAGTTCGTGCATCTGTCTGCTGGACTCCGAATCGAGAGCTCGCTGTTCGGGACCATCATCCAGTGCTATTACATCCGGTACTTCGGAAACGGGCTCCGACTTGTTACGGGCGGAGCTTCGATGTGCGTCCGCAACCTTGTGCGCGGCAATTCCGTACACAAAGGCCATGAACGGGCGTCCCTGGTCCTGATAACGCGGCAGCGCGGTCATCACGGCCAGACAGACTTCCTGTGCGACGTCGTCAGCGGACAGGTGTCCTCTCTCGGCCGCACCCACTCGACCGCGGCAGTAGCGCACCACCATCGGTCGGATGTTCTCCAGAACCAAAGCTAGAGCTGTACGGTCGCCCTGCGCAGCAGCGGCGACCGCGGTGTCCAACTCATCGCTCGTATTTGTCATCGTCAGCGAAAATCCTGGCGTTACAGTGGCACCTCCCGAGCGGGTGTGCTCCCGCTCTCAGCGGAACCCTCTAAGAGTAACCATCCGGACCGACTGGTCTCCGCATACCTGCCCAGCAGTCGCGATATCGATACAGCTCCTTCTGGAATGTTCTCCGGAGACTTCGGTGGAGTGGTTACGACAAAGGTAGGAGTGATCCACCACGCATCGCAATCAGATCGCCGATCTCCCGGGCACTCGGTGAGGTTCTCTCACCGCTGACACCTTCGATCAACAGAGACGACGCCCAGGCCAGGGGCAGCAGGCCGTATTGCCGGCACCGCGCGAACACATCTGCTGCCATCTTCACGGCTGCGCTCGCGTCGGTTCCGGTCAGCGCGGCGCTACGCAGCAGACCCGACTTCACGCGGTGCCGCACAGACTCCGATTCCGCTGACAATTCGACGGCGCGTTCTGCGTGTCTGCGGGCACGAGCGAAGTCGCCTCCCGCCAACGCCAATTCTGCGGAGACCCATTCGATCCGAATTTCCTGCCGCCACAGCCCGCCCTCGGCATCCAGACGCGCCCGACATTGCGCCAGCAGGCGCCAGCCGAGCGGGAGCCTGCCACAGCCGAGGGCGTCTGCGGCCAGACCGGTCAGAGCGTCACAGGCAGCCTCTGGATCACCTGGCAGGCCGCCGACGATCGCCAGTGCGCGCCCGTCCCACGTGGACGCGAGTGCATGGCGTCCGCTCTGGCGAAGAAACGACGCCCTCGTGCTGGCAGACAGAGAGGCAAGAACTCGATCCGAGTGCGTCGAGAACCCGGCCGTGAGCCGATCGAGGACATCCAATGCAGCCCGCGCTCTTGCGTAGTGGCCCTGACCACCCAGCACTACTGCCGTTGTCCACCAATCTCGGGTAGAGCAAGGCGCCGGGAGGCGGTCGAGATCCGGATCCGCACCGAACGCGGCAGACTCGAGGGACCCTGGAAGTGCAGTTGTTTCGTTGGGCACAGGTGATTGAGGGCGCGCAGGTGTCGACACAGGTTGATCATCGCAGCAGCACGAGCAGACATTCGCACGACCGGCGTCACACCAACGATGCCAAAAGTCGCACGAAACACGAAAAGGCAAGTTTGTCGGAGTTAATCAGATATTCAACTGAGATTTGCCAAATGTACTCGTAATGATATTTAACGGGCATATATCCGTGACGTTAACTGCGCATTACTTATTGGACGGATGTCCTAGTTGAAACTTGGGCACTAAGTCCCGAAATGGAGTGCAACCCCGCCCACGCAATATCGGACAAATGACGCAAACCGAGCCGAATGACCGAGTGATTTCGCCGGGCGATCAGCCTCGAACATATCCCTGATCTGTGGGTTTCGCATCTCGAGCTGCCAGGCTTGCCGGCCGCCACCTCGATCGACCCAATTTCGACATCGGCGCAGAACAACGCACGAGGGGCCCGAAATGTAAATATATACTTCGTTAACTCTCGCATTTCGATATATGCCGATCGCCACTGAACGAGCCTATTGACGCGATTTACTCAGCACCCTTACGGTTAGCAAGCGTGAACGATTCAGAAGGCCCGGATAACCTCCGGGCAACTTGGTCCGCTCGTTGATCAACGCGAGCTTGCAGTAAGGAGTCAACATGCCTGCACCGAATCACCTTCCAGGCCCCAACGCAGACATCTGGGACTGGCAGATGCACGGTCTGTGCCGCGGAGTCGACTCCTCCATGTTCTTCCATCCCGATGGCGAACGCGGTAGAGCACGTGCCCAGCGCGAAACCCGCGCAAAAGAGATGTGCCGTCAGTGCCCGGTCCTGATGCAGTGCCGCAGCCACGCGCTGACCGTCGCCGAGCCGTACGGCATCTGGGGAGGAATGTCGGAAACCGAACGTGAACTACACGCGCGCCACCGTCGCACCACCCGCATAGCTTCCTGATACACGTAGGTAGAGCGCTCTAGGCCCCCGAGAGTTTTCGGGGGCTTTTGCGTGTGGACGGGACACCGTCGAAAAGAATTTCCGACACGACCCATCCGACCGACGCCCGCCTCCGAATGCCTTCTGACAGTGCACCTCAGCACATCCCTTCAGGAAGGCAGACCCATGAACACCTCTACTCGAGTTCTGGCAGTCACCGCAGCAGCCTCTTTCGCCGTCTTCGGCGTGGTCGGTTGCTCCTCGGACGACAACGATTCGTCGACCGACACGTCCAGCGCCGCCATGACGTCTTCTGCCATGGGATCGAGCATGTCTCCCAGCAGCGCGATGGCAGAGCCCGCTTCTGATCTGGTCGGTGCCGGTTGTGCCGACTACGCAGCTGCAGTGCCGAGCGGCGCCGGATCGGTCAGCGGAATGGCCCAGGATCCGGTTGCCACAGCGGCATCCAACAATCCGTTGCTCACCACCTTGACCGCGGCAGTCTCCGGCCAGCTCAACCCGGACGTCAACCTGGTCGACACCCTCAACGGCGGCGAGTTCACCGTCTTCGCACCGATCGACTCGGCATTCGCCAAGATCGACCCCGCCACGATCGACAGCCTCAAGACGGACAGCGCCACGCTGACCAAGATCCTCACCTACCACGTGGTTCCCGGCCAGATCGCCCCTGACGCGATCGACGGAACGCACCCCACCGCCGAGGGCGGAACGGTCACCGTCACCGGATCCGGTGACAACATCAAGGTCAACGACGCAACTGTCGTCTGCGGTGGAGTCAAGACCGCAAACGCCACCGTCTACCTCATCGATTCGGTGCTGATGCCGCAGTAGTCCCCACCTGCTGTGCGCCTTTATCAACCCCCCGCGGTTAATAAAGGCGCACAGCGGCCAACGGCGGGCCAAGAGAAAAGAACCGGACATGCACGCTACGGTTGTACGCGATGAAGCGAGACAACTCTTCGTGAGCGAGCCAGACCATGCGTCGGATGCGGCCGACGCATGCCCGACGGACAATTCTGCGGCCCGCACCGCGCGAATCGCGGAATCACGCGAGCTGGCAGTGATCCTCGCGAACGTCGCCGGTGGCGACCAGAGCGCCTTCGCCGAGTTCTACGACCGAACCAGCTCCCGTGTGTACGGCATGGTTCTTCGTGTACTCCGTGATCCAGGTTTCTCCGAGGAAGCGGTCCAAGAGGTCTACCTCCAGGCCTGGAAATCAGCCGACAGCTTCGACCCTGCCAAGGGGTCCGCGCTTTCCTGGCTCCTGACACTTGCTCACCGGCGCGCAGTGGATCGCGTGCGCTCCGAACAGTCGAGTTCGGATCGACAGGCTCTCTACGACACCACCAATGCCACTCCCGAATTCGACGTCGTCAGCGACGAAGTGACACGAAGAGACGAGCATCGTGCTGTCACCGACTGTCTCGAAACGCTGACGGACACTCAGCGCCAATCGGTGACTCTCGCCTATTACGGCGGCCGAACGTACCGCGAGGTGGCCGAAGATCTCGGCGTGGCGATTCCCACGATCAAGTCGCGAATTCGCGACGGACTACTGCGCCTACGTGGATGTTTGGGGGTGATGTGAGATGGACGAAGAGCTGATCGACTACGCGTACGCCTACGCGATCGATGCGTTGGACCTCGACGAGCGCCGTGAGGTCGACAAACGACTTGCCGCTTCGGACTCCGCGACCCACGCCGAATTCGACGCCCAGGTCCGGCTCACCGCCGAAACCATGGCCGCGATGACCGTCGTCGACGCCGTCGAGCCCCCGCCGTCGCTGCGCAGCAGCGTCCTTGCCTCGATCGCAGAGCAGGCCGCTGCTCCCAATGCCCCCGTTTCGCTGGCCGAGCGCCGTAACCGTCGACGCCCGTGGACCGTGGCTCTTGCGGCGGCCGCCGCAGTCGCAATCCTGGTCGGCGGCATCGGAATCGGGCGCACGCTGTCCGACAACACGCCGCCGCAGAACCCCGCGTCCGAAATCATGGCAGCACCCGACGTTCATGCCACGACGCGTGAAATCCCGGGCGGCGGTAGTGCCACGACGCTGTTCTCGCCCTCCGAAGACGCCGCAGTCCTCGTGATGAACGATGTGACTCCCCCGAGTCCGGATACCGTCTACCAGATGTGGCTGGTGCCGGGCGACACCGACGACACCACGATGATCCCGATGGGGACGATGGCTCCGGGTGACGTCAAACCCACTACCCAGGTGGTGCTCGACGGCATCGGTCCGAATACGAAGTTGGCGTTCACTGTCGAACCGCCCGGCGGATCGCAGCAGCCGACGAGCGAGCCGTTCGCAACGATCCCGCTCATCTGATCGCCAGACGAAAAAAGATCCCCCACCGGAATCCGGTGGGGGATCTCTTCTTTGTTGAAACTACGAGCAGCGAGTCAGTGGCTGTGACCGTGTCCGGTGTCGGCAACTTCCTCGGTCGGCTTCTCGACGACGGCGCTCTCGGTCGTGAGGATCATGCGCGCGACGGAAGCGGCGTTGACCACTGCCGAGCGAGTGACCTTGACCGGGTCGACGACGCCGTCGGCAAGCAGGTTGCCGTAGGTGAGGGTGGCAGCGTTGAAGCCTTCGCCCTTGGTCATCTCGGCGACCTTGCTGACAACGACGGAACCGTCGATGCCTGCGTTGCTGGAGATCCAGAACAACGGGGCGTTGAGGGCTTCGCGGACCACGGCAACGCCGGTGGCCTCGTCACCCGTCAAGCCGAGGTTCCCGATCAGAGCCGTACCGGCTTGAACGAGAGCCGATCCGCCACCGGGGACGATGCCCTCGGAAACTGCTGCCTTGGCTGCGTTGACCGCATCCTCGACGCGGAACTTGCGTTCCTTCAGATCGGTTTCGGTGGCTGCGCCGACCTTGATGACGGCCACGCCGCCGGACAGCTTCGCCAGACGCTCTTCGAGCTTCTCGCGGTCCCAATCCGAATCGGTGTTCTCGATCTCGCGACGCAGCTGCGCAACGCGGGTCGCGATGTCGTCAGCGGTGCCTGCACCGTCGACGATGACCGTCTCGTCCTTGGTGACGACAACGCGGCGAGCGCTGCCGAGCAGCTCGAGGCCGGCTTCCTTGAGCGAGAGGCCGACGTCGGTGTTGATGACGGTGCCTGCCGTGACGACTGCGAGGTCGTCGAGGAATGCCTTGCGACGATCACCGAAGAACGGCGCCTTGACGGCGACGGCCTTGATGGTCTTGCGGATGGAGTTGACCACGAGGGTGGAGAGAACTTCACCCTCGACGTCCTCGGCGATGATCAAGAGCGGCTTTCCGGATTCGGCAACCTTCTCGAGCAGCGGAAGGAAGTCGGGAAGTGAGCTGATCTTCTCGCGGAAGAGCAGGATCAGCGCGTCTTCGTAGACGGCCTTCTGCGCATCGATGTCGGTGACGAAGTAGGGCGAGAGGTAGCCCTTGTCGAACTGAACACCTTCGGTGACAACGAGTTCGGTTGCAACGGTGGAGGATTCCTCGACCGTCACGACGCCGTCGGTTCCGACACGGGTGAGTGCCTCGCCGACGAGCTTGCCGATCTCTTCGTCACGCGAGGAGACGGTGGCGACCTGAGCGATCGACTTCTCGCCCTCGACGGGGGTGGCTGCGGCGAGCAGTTCCTCGACGACCTTGTCGGCTGCGGCGTTGATGCCGACGCCGAGAGCCATCGGGTTCGCGCCCGCTGCGATGTTCTTGAGTCCGCCGCGGACGATGGCCTGGGCCAGAACGGTCGCGGTGGTGGTGCCGTCGCCGGCAACATCGTTGGTCTTGGTGGCGACGCTCTTGACGAGCTGTGCGCCGAGGTTCTCGAAGGGATCTTCGAGCTCGATCTCACGGGCGATGCTCACACCGTCGTTGGTGACGGTGGGGCCGCCGAATGCCTTGGCGAGCACGACGTGGCGTCCACGCGGGCCCAAGGTCACCTTGACGGCGTCGGCAAGCTTGTCGACTCCGGCTTCGAGAGCGCGGCGTGCGGTCTCGTTGAACGCAATTTGCTTGGACATCTGTTCTGTCAGCTCCTGAATCTTCGGGGCGTGAACGCATTCCGCCCCGGGATCCTGGGTGGACTCCGGGGCGGATCACGTGTGTCTTACTTGGAGACGACAGCCAGCACGTCGCGTGCCGACAGGATCAGGTATTCCTGGCCGGCGTACTTGATCTCGGTTCCGCCGTACTTGGAGTAGATGACCGTGTCACCCTCCTTGACGTCGACCGGGATGCGGTTGCCCTGCTCGTTGACGCGGCCTTCGCCGACTGCAACGACGGTGCCCTCCTGGGGCTTTTCCTTGGCTGTGTCAGGAATGACCAGGCCGGAAGCCGTCGTCGTTTCAGCCTCGTTGGCCTGGACGAGGATCTTGTCCTCGAGCGGCTTGATGTTGACGCTCGCCACGATGAGCCCTCCACTTTGGGGTATGTGCGTCCGAGGCGATCCTCGGACAGCTGTTTGGGTATGCCGTTTACGGCGCGTCACTGCAGTCCCGTCGTCGCGGGTGCCGGAACTCGATCAGCGCCAATTGGCACTCTATACGTGAGAGTGCCAACCCTCAAGGACTGGGCGCATTTTTCTCTTCGTCCAGAGCGAAACAGGACAGCCGTCCACCACGTTCACCTATTGTTCACTTCGTGACGAACATCAATCGCCGTAGTTTTCTGACCTTCGCCGGACTCGGCGCCGTCGGCGCGGTCAGCCTTGGCAAGCCGTGGGGCCTGCAATATGCAGGCGCGTCGACCATTCCGACGTCAGGTCCTGGCACCACTCTCGAGTCCGTGTCCACCCCCGTCAGCAGCAGCGGCTACACCAAGCTCACCGCCGGACCCGGTTGGGCGAACATCGTGCGCAGCGAGTTGGCCGAGCCGAAGTCGGGACGCGAGGACCGACGCACCGCACTCGCCTCACTCGTGCAGCTGACCGACGTCCACATCGTCGACGCCCAGTCCCCCATGCGATTCGAGTACGTCCACCAGATCACCGGCTCGGCGTTCCGCCCCCAGGAGACCCTGACGGCGCACGGGCTGATTTCACTTGTCCGCCGGGTCAATTCGATCGGCAGTGGCCCGCACACGTCGCGCCCCTTCGATGCCGTCGTCACCACCGGCGACAACACGGACAACAAGGAATTCGCCGAACTCGACTGGTTCCTCACCTCACTCAACGGCGGAACCGTCGTCGCCAACACCGGTGCCAAGGACCGCTACGAGGGTGTACAGAACTCGGGTGCCGATCTCTACTGGAACCCCGAGTCACCGATGCTCGACATGTACAAGAAGGCCGGATTCCCGGAGATCCCCGATTTCTTCGGTGCCGCTTTCACGCCCGTGTCGAGCCCCGGCCTGAACACCCCTTGGTACTGCGTGTTCGGCAACCACGACGATTCGGTGTCCGGCACGGTGCCCAGCGGCATCCCGCCGCTCGAAGCGATGTACACGGGATCTCTCAAGTTCGAGGTGCCTGGTTCACCGGAGCAGGCCAAGCAGATCGACGTCGCCACCAAGTTCGATCCCAGTGCGATACCCGGAATCCTGTCCGCCTTCACGACGCCGCCGCGCCAGGTCACCCCCGACCCGTCGCGCGCGCCGTTCACACCGCGACAGTTCATCGCCGCACATCTTGATCCCGCGCACACCGGTCCCGGCCCCGTCGGACACGGTTTCGCCCCCGACGCCGGCGAAACCGGTATCGGTTACTACTCGTTCGAGATCGCACCGGGCGTCGTCGGCATCAGCATGGACTCCACCAACCGCGCGGGCCTCGTCGACGGTTCGCTGGGCGCCGCTCAGTTCCAGTGGATCGAGAACACCCTGCGCGCCGGCAGCAGCACCTACTACGACGCCGCGGGCTCTCGCGTCACCGAGTCGCGAGGTGACACGTATTTCGTGCTGTTCAGTCACCACACGAGCGACACGATGGACAATCTCATTCCCGACCCCGAGAACGTCCTCGAGCCACGCCTGCGCGGTTCACAGCTTCTCGACTTGCTGCATCGTTTCCCGAACGTACTTGCCTGGGTCAACGGACACACCCACGAGAACAAGATCACCCCGTGGCCCGGCGCGACCCCCGAGCAGGGCTTCTGGGAGATCAACACCGCCTCGCACATCGACTACCCGCAACTCGGACGCATCATCGAGATCGCGGACAACCATGACGGAACGGTGTCGTTGCTTGCGACGCTCTTCGAGGCGGAGAGTCCCAATTCCGTCGACTACAGCGACAAGTCGGCAGCCGGGCTCGCCTCGCTGTACCGCGAACTGTCGTTCAACGACATCCACCGCGACCCGAAGCTGACGGGTACCGGCGTCGACCAGAACGTCGAATTGTTGGTCCACACCGGACGATGACTCCGATTGCCGCAGTGTCCTAGGTGATTTCAGGTCCGCTCGAAGGCGAGCGGTGCGCTTTCGCCCACGACACTGCGGCAACGACGAATCGAACGCCGAATCCGATCAACACCAGATTGCAGACGATCTGAAGGCTCACGAGCCCCCGGGCAAGGTCCGTCTGCGCGGCGATGTCACCGAATCCGACTGTCGAGAAGACGGACAACGAAAAGTACAGCGCCGCCATACGCGACAGCGGTTCGGTGAAACTGCCAGGGCTTGCATGCTCGACCGAAAAATAGGTGATGGACACCAACAACAAGTACGTCGGCATCACCACCGCCACAGCTTCGACCGCCTGCAGAGATGGCACATCGGAACGCAGAATTCGCCGCACCTGCCAGGTGGTCACGGCAAGTACCGCGGCGCCTCCACCGATCAAGAGGAAGATTGCACTGGCGGTATGTACATCGATCCACGGCAGAAAGAAATACGCGCATCCGAAGGCGATCACCGTCAGCGTGGGTCGAAGCACTGCACCACGGATCAGCGCGCGTCGTCGTTCCCGGTCGATGTGGGGAGAATCGCCTTTTTTCCGCATGAATCAATGATCGACAATTTCGCAGGTAAAACCACCCTTTCGGTCCGAAAAGGACGTCACGGAGACGAAAAGCACTGAGCAATCCTCACGAACCTTCTGTAACGTTCATATAACGGCGGTCGATTGAACATTGACCGGTATTGACTGTGAGGAGGTGTGCGATGAGTTGTTCACTGGGAATTTCCACTGGATCTTCCGGTGTCTATTCAGCACTCGTCGACACCGATACCAGCACAAACGCGCCAGGCGCCGTGCCTGCCGAGACTCGCTTCGTCTCGGCGGATCAGGCCAATTCCAACGTCGGTGACCTTGTCAGAGCATCCATCAAACTGATGACGACGCAGGTGACGGACGGATCTGAAGCGCCGCGCTCGATCGGTGTCAGCTATCGCACGGACGATCAACTCGCGAGCATCAGGTCATCTCTTTCGCGCTCGCCGAAGCAGGTCCGTGCAATCCCCGAGCCTGCCGCCGTACACGCGTATCTCGCCGAGACAGGGAAAACCGAGCGGTACGACACGACAGCTCAGGTGGACGTCGGTGATCAAGGTCTGACGGTGTCCGTCGTCGACCACACCGGTGAAGTTCTGCACTCCGACCGTATCGACGCCCTCGCAGGGGCCGGAATCGACCGGGCATTGGTCGACTTCGTGACGGAGAAGGCGCCAGGGCACTTGCGCCGGTACACCGACGCGGAACTTCTTGCCGCCCGGTGCCATGTCGCCAAAGAGCAACTGTCCACGTCCACCAAGGTGACCATCGACCTTCCGATCGACGCGATGGCGATCACGCGCGACGAGTTCGAGGCCATCATCGCCCCGGATATCGAGCGCGCCGTCACCTTCATCCGTGAAGTCGTGAAGGGCTCACCGCGGCCCGTCGGTGCCGTTGTACTCATCGGCGGTGGCGCACATATTCCGGCCGTGCGGTCCGCCGTCGCCGCTGCCGTCGACGTCCCCATGGTCGAGATCGTCGAGCCCGAGACTGCGGCAACCAAAGGTGCTGCACTCCTGGCAGATTCGATCACCGCAATTCGTTTCCCGCTGCTGGGCTCCGGAAGTGACCAGCGCTCCGGATCCACCGCCAAGGTCTCGGGAGCGTTGATCGGTGCGCTCGTGGTCGGCGGACTGGTACTCGGTTACGGCGCAAAGGAATTGGTGCCGACCGACGACACCGCGGTCTCGCCCGTCGGAACCGGGTCGACCACGACGACGGTGAGCCCCGAAGCGACACCGAGCACCGGATCGACGATCATTCCGTCTCATGATCCTCTGCCTTCGGTAGCCGGCAGCACGTATCCTCGGTACGGGTATCCCACCACCCCGTTCGACTCGCAGCCTTACGACACGCACTCGTACACAACGCATCAGTACACACTTCCGCCTGCGCCGATCCCGGACACCTCGACGACAACCACGCCGCCGACCACGACAACGACCACTCCGAATTGGCCGACCATTCCCGGAATCACGCTGCCCGATCCACCGGCGTGGTGGCCGACGCTGCCGGACACCGAGGCGACGCCCCCGGTCGATCCGACCGAGGCAAACCCCGGCGGCGGTCTCGGCCCGGGTGAGAGCGGCGGCGAGAACCCGACGACGCCGGAGACTCCTGGATCCGGTTCCACCGAAACCGAAATCACTACCCCTGGTGGCGGTGATCCGACGACGAAGCCCGGTGAACCGAATACCTCGATGCCCGAAAACGGTCCCGCGACCACACCGGATCGGGAACCGGCCCCGGTCGGCTGATTCTCAGTCGGCCGATTTTCAGTGCATCAACTGGCTGACGGAGACCGACAGACCCGGGTCCGTCGCAACACTCAATTCCGAAGGGCCTGCGCCGTTTCCGATCAGGTGAGCGGCCAACGATGCGATCATCACGCCGTTGTCCGTGCACAGTCGAGGTTTCGGAATGCGCAACGTGATGCCCGCTTCGGCGCAGCGCTGCTCGGCGAGTGAGCGGATACGCGAATTGGCCGTGGCGCCGCCGCCGAGAACCAACGTGTCGACCCCGACGTCCTTGGCTGCACGCACTGCCTTCATCGTCAGGACGTCTGCAACCGCTTCCTGGAACGAGGCAGCGATGTCCGGGATCGAAAAGGTCTCGCCTGCGCGCTCTTTCGATTCGACATAGCGCGCGACGGACGTCTTGAGTCCCGAGAACGAGAAGTCGTGCCGCGAATCGCGCGGCCCCGTCATGCCGCGAGGGAAGGCGATTGCGTTCCGATCTCCCTCTTGCGCAGCAGCATCGAGTGCCGGTCCACCGGGAAAGCCGAGTCCGAGCAGTCTGGCCACCTTGTCGAAGGCCTCACCGGCGGCGTCGTCGACAGTCGTGCCCAGTTCGACAATGGGCTTTCCCAGATCTTCGACGTGAAGCAGGTGTGTGTGACCGCCGGAGACCAACAATGCGACGCACGAGGGCAACGGACCGTGCTCGAGAGTGTCCACCGAGACGTGACCGCCGAGATGATTGACCGCATAGAACGGGATGTTCCATGCTGCCGCATAGGCTTTCGCTGCGGCTACACCGACCAGCAGCGCGCCGGCCAGGCCGGGTCCGATGGTGACGGCCAGCGCGTCGGGCTTCTCGATACCGGCGGCAGCAAGGGCACGGCGCATCGTCGGCACGATCGCCTCGAGGTGAGCCCGCGAGGCCACTTCGGGAACCACTCCCCCGTACCTGGCGTGCTGATCCACGCTCGATGCCACCTCGTCGGCCAACAATTCGCAGGTTCCGTCACCGTTCCAGCGGACGATACCGACACCTGTTTCGTCGCAAGAACTTTCGACACCCATGACGATCATGCTTGCTGCTCCTCAATTTCGCGGACACCGAGCACGGCAGGCCGTCTCATCGTGTACGCATCTGCCCCACTGGGCTGGTAGTACTTCTTTCGTGTTCCGACGATCTCGAATCCTTCGCGCCGGTACAGCGCGATGGCAGGTTCGTTGTCGGTGCGCACTTCCAGGAACACCGGGCACTGCCGTGAATCCGCCAGAGTCAGAAGCGCATCGAGCAACGCGCCGCCGATTCCGAGTCGCTGAGCCGAGGGATCTGTACCGATGGTGTGAACCTCGGCCTCCATGTTCGGCGACGCCCCCAACAATGCGACTCCGGCGTAGCCAAGGACGTGACCGTCAGGCTCCCGGGCAACGAAGTAATGATTATGTGCGCCTGCAAGTTCCGAGACGAACGCTTGTGCGCTCCAGGGTCCGTCGCCTGCGAACAACGCGCGCTCCAACTCCGCGCACCGTTCGGCGTCATCGACGTTCATCGGCTCGATGCTGTACTTCATCTGCTCTGTCTCACTTGCCACGTTCTGCAAGGGTCTTCGCGTCCGGGCGTCGGAGGTACAGCGGCTCCAGCGGGGCCGGAACCGAGCCGGACAGGATCTCGCGAGCAGCGACTGTCACCAACCCGGCCGGTGAAGGTGTCTCCGCCGGGTCGACGGGTAGATCGAAGAAGTCCACGTGCGAAGCGGATCCGGCAATCAGCGTCGAAGGCGAAGGATCGACGTCGCCGGCGGAATTCACAGCCGGTCCTTCGACGCGCACTCCGCCGTCATAGCGCGCCCAGTAGATCTCGCGACGCCTCGCGTCAGTCACGACGAGCAGGCTCGGTGTGGTCGGTACCGCAGCCGCGATCGCATCGAGGCTGCACACGCCGTACACGGGAACACCGAGTGCGTCACCGAAGGCAGCGCCCGTCGCCATGCCGACACGCAGTCCGGTGTACGGCCCTGGCCCGACACCCACGACGACGGCGTTCAAGTCGGCCGGTGTGAGCCCTGCCTCGGCGAGGCATTCGAGGACGTGAGGGGTCAAGACCTCGGCGTGCGCACGAGGATTGACCGTGACACGCACGGCAAGCGTCTCCACTGTGTCCGGTGACTCTGCGTCCGGTGACACTGGGTCCGGCGACGAAGCCGACAAGGAGACGACTCCGGCAGTGACTGCCGGAGTGGAGGTGTCAATTGCGAGAACAAGCACGATTTCTCAGGGTACCCGCACGTGAAGAACTACTTCCGGCCCGGGAGGGTCACGACGTCTGTGACACGAAACGCCGTTTCACGACGTCTGTGACACCAAACTCCCTTTCACGACGTCCAGGACCAACTCGCAGTCCGCACATCCGATTCGGGTTCCCGATGAAGCTGCACTCGCAGGTGCCGTTCGACGAGCCTTTCCACGACGTCACCACCCCATTCGACCACCACCACTGCATCGGTGAGGTCGGTGTCGAGGTCGAGGGCATCGAGTTCGTCGAGCGCATGCGGTCCGCTGTCTCCCAGCCGGTATGCGTCGACGTGGATCATGCCGACGGGAACTCCGCCGCCGGGGCGGGTGCCCGGACGATGCTCACGAGCGATGACGAACGTCGGGGACGTCACCCGGCCCTGCACCCCGAGCCCGGCGCCGATTCCGCGCGTCAACGCGGTCTTGCCTGCCCCGAGTGGACCGTCCAGCACCACCAGGTCGCCGGCAACAAGTCCCGCCGCCAAGCGTCGGCCGAAAGCCTCGGTATCCTCGGCCGTTTCCAACGTGATCTGTCCGGACACGGGAAGTCCCGTGGAGTTCTCAGCCGACATCGGACCGCTCTTCTACCTGCGCTCGCTGCACCAACTTGTCGATTGCGTCCGTCACGATCGCCGGGAACTCGAGCTGCACCAGATGGCCGGCCCCGTGAACTCGCACGAGTTCGGATTCGGGGAGATCGGCAGCGAGACGCTTGGAGCTGATGAACGGAATCATCATGTCTTGATCGCCGCAGATCACGACTGCCGGTGTGTGCGCGAGGACCTCGAGAGAAGCGGACTCGTCGTGCAGTTCCAACGTCCGCAGGAAATTGACGATGGTCACAACCGAGGTGCGGTCGAGCATGCCGTCCGAGAGTTCATGCAGCCGTGGGCTGACATCGGTGCCGTACGAGGCCGCACGCAGGATCGGCGTGATCAATACTCGCGCAGCGCCCCGGGCATGCTGAACTACTCCTGGTGAGGTGCGCACTGCCAACCGGAATCCGTCGATGATCGGATTCTGCAGATTGCGGGTCAGGCCGGTCTCGGCCAGGCCTGCCGCCGTCGTCGCGACCAGCCCCACGCCGATGACTCGGCCCTCGAACCATTCGGGTCGCTGACCGGCGAGCGCGAGTACCGTCATGCCGCCCATCGAGTGACCGACGAGAACTATCGGTCCCTTGGGTACCTTGGCCTCGACGACGGTCGCGAGGTCGCGGCCGAGCTGAGAAACCGTACAACTCTTCGAACGCGGCATGCCCGAGTCTCCGTGTCCGCGCTGGTCGTAGAACACCATGCGAACCTTGTTGCCCCATCGCTCTTCGAGCTGGCGGCGCTGGAAATGCCAGGACAGCGCACTCAGGCAGTATCCGTGCACGAAAACGACTGTCAGCGGAGCGTCGTCCGGTCCCACTTCGCGAACTGCCAGCTCGACACCGTCCTCGGTGCGCACCGTGCTCTTGCGGTCGCGCGTCATGAGGTCGAAGTCCTCGTCCGCGTAGATTTCCCGGCCCGGACGCGTCGCGGTCTTGAATGCGTTCACGCCGGCCATCGAGCCGAGCGCCGCGGCGCTGAGCAGGCCACCGAGAATGCTCATCTTTCCTGCAGTCTTCATGACGTCTCTCCCCCGATGTACGTACGCACAGTGCGTCCACGTATCCCGGTCACGACCTCGTAGTGAATGGTGTCGAGTACGTCGGCCCAGGCCTGCGCGTTGGGTTCGCCGTGATCGCCGTTGCCGAAGAAGATCGCGGTGTCGCCTTCGCGAACTCCGTCACCGTCCGGACCCAGGTCCACCAATACCTGGTCCATGCAGATTCGCCCGACAGCCTGGCGACGCTTACCGCCCAACTGCACTTCGAACTTGCCACTCAGTGAACGAGACAAACCGTCGGCGTAGCCGACGGGAAGCAGCGCAAGAGTGGTGTCGTACGGTGCGACCCACTGATGCCCGTAGGAGACGCCCTCTCCGGCGGCTACCTTCTTCACCAGAATCACCTTCGCTCGCAGCGTCATCGCCGGTCGTAAACCGAAATCTCCGAGTTCGGGCACCGGAGACAATCCATATATCGCGATTCCCGGCCGAACCATGTCAAACCGCAGGTCAGGACGGGTGACTGTAGCAGCGGAGTTGGAAAGATGAACGACTTCGGGGTCGAATCCGCGAGCGCGGACGTCGGCAACCGAGTCGATCAAACGCTGCTTCTGCATGTCGATGACGTCGTGATGCGGTTCGTCCGAGTGTGCGAGGTGAGAGAACACTCCGCGCAGCCTGATCGTGCCCTCGTCCCGGGCAGTGGCGAGGTCGTCGAGCATCTGCGGCCACTCGGTTCTCGATACGCCGTTGCGATTGAGACCGGTGTCCACCTTGAGCGTCACCGTCGCCTGTTGTCCCAGAACCCGTGCCGCGTCGACGACAGCGGCCAGGTGTCGCGGGGAGGACACGCCGATCTCGACGTCCGATCGGATCGCCGAGGCGAAATCGGCGTCGACGCCGTGCAGCCAGGCAAGGACGGGAGCGGTGATGCCTGCCTCGCGAAGGACCAGTGCCTCCGCGATGGTGGTGACGCCGAGTTCCCGGGCTCCCGCCGAGAGCGCCGTCCGCGCCACCGCAACTGCGCCGTGGTTGTATCCGTCCGCCTTGATGACCGCCATCAACGCTGCATCCCCGGCAAATTCACGCAGAACACGCACGTTGTGCGCGATCGCGTCCAGATCGACGACTGCCTCCGTCTGCGGCCCTACTGCGTCGTCGAGTCGGCTCGCCTTCCCCTCCGCAGGCTCCTTCGGTGCTCTTCCCTGGGCAAGCGTCATGGCGACAATCCTGCCACCCACGCAGAATCGGACACGTGTTCGGGTTTGAACACCCTCAATCGAGGGCAAAAGAGCGAAGCACACGCACCGATTCCCGCAGACCTCCCAGCAGGGGTGAAGCCGAAATCGGTGCTCCGGCGACATCCCTCTGACCGCCGGCAGCGGCGATGTTCGCAGCCAACGCGTGAGCCCGCGCCCCGACGGCCCCGGCTTCGAGAGGGCTCAGACCCGACGCCAGCAACGCACCGATCACACCGGAGAGGATGTCACCCGAGCCTGCCGTCGATGCCCAGGAGCCGCCGGCGTCGTTGACCAGCACCTCACCGCCGGGATCCGAGATCACCGTCGTATGGCCCTTCAACAGGACCGTGACTCCGAGGCGTGCGGCAAGAGCACGCGTGGCCGCGATCCTGTCGTCGCCAAGAGTTGTGAATCGAGCGAACTCGCCGGCGTGGGGCGTCAACAGTGTCGGCGCGGTCCGGGCTGCGACAAGTTCGGGACGCTGAGCGAGGAGGGTAAGTCCGTCCGCATCGACAACAACGGGTACATCAGTAGCCAGCACCGACGCCAGAAGTCGCGCGGCGTCGTCGTCGGTACCCATACCGGGGCCGACCACCCACGCCTGAACTCGCCCGGCGGCTTGGAAGGTCTCACTCGCAATCACCTCCGGGAACCGGGCGAGCACCTCGGTGGCGCCGTGCCCGGCGTAGCGGACCAGGCCGGCGGTCGCGGTCACCGCGGCACCGGTACAGAGCACGCCCGCGCCGGGATACTGCTCACTTCCCGCAACGATGCCCACCACACCCTGCGAATACTTGTCGTCCTCCGGACCGGGCACCGGCCACAGCGCACCGACCTCCGCCGGATCGAGCGAACCGAATTCGGGTTCGCCGACGCTCAATCCGATGTCCACGAGTTCGACACGACCACACAGCGGAGCCGCGAGTACGTGTACCGGCTTGAGCGCACCGAATGTGACCGTCACATCAGCGGTCACCGACGGGCCGTCCACTGCGCCGGTGTTCGCGTCGACGCCGCTCGGAAGATCGACCGCCACGATCGGTGCATCCACCTGGCCGACGAGATCGGCCGCGTCAGGCCGTAGACCGCCGTGCCCGGAAATCCCGACGATGCCGTCGATCACCAGATCCGGCGACCCGACTTCGGCGGCGACTCGGCCGCCGGCCTTCAAGAGAGCATCGAGGCCCGCCCGATGAGCGCGCGCCGGATCGAGCAACACGGCCCGCACGCTCACACCTCGTTTGCGGAGCAACGCACCGGCCCACAGGGCATCACCGCCGTTGTCGCCCGTACCGACCAGCAGCGTCACCGACCGATGCGCGACCGACCCTGTACGGGAACGCAATTCGTCCGCGACTACTCGCGCAAGACCGTACGCCGCTCGACGCATCAGCACCCCGTCGGGCAGCTTGTCGAGCAGCGGCGCCTCAGCTGCTCGCACCTGATCGGCTGTGTAGTACCCACGCATGTCGGAACCCTTCAGTTGCCGTCGCTACCCTCGAAACCATGAAATCACGTCTTCGCCCGGCAATCGCGGGTCTCGTGCTCGCTCTCGGTCTGGTCGGGTGCAGTTCCGGCACCGACTCCACACCACCGGCTCCGGAAACGACGGCCAGCGGACCCGTGGTGACCATCTCCGGGATGGCGTACTCCCCCGCGTCCATCACCGTGAATGTCGGCGAGACGGTCACGTGGGTGTTCGACGACAACGGAATGGCCCACGACGTCAACGGCCTCGGGGACGCCAAGGGCAAACTCCGCAGTCCGCTCAAGAAATCGGGAACCTACACCTACACGTTCACCGAACCCGGAACCTACGACTACACCTGCACACCGCATCCCGAGATGCGCGGAACCGTCGTCGTCGAGACGCCGTAACGCGCTCGGGCCCCACAGTCTTGCGACTGCGGGGCCCGATTTTCTAGCGAAAGCTACTCGACCGTAACCGATTTCGCCAGGTTACGCGGCTTGTCGACGTCGTAGCCACGCGCCGCGGCAACCTCGGCCGCAAAGATCTGCAACGGAACCGTGGACAGCAACGGCTGCAGCAGAGTCGGTGACGCCGGAATCTCGATCAGGTGATCCGCGTGCGCCGCGGCGACGGTGTCGCCTTCCTCAGCGATGACGATAGTCGTCGCCCCGCGCGCCTTGATCTCCTGAATGTTGGACACCAACTTCGAGTGCAGGACAGCGCGGCCCTGCGGCGACGGCATGACGATGATGACCGGAAGGTCCTCCTCGATCAAGGCGATCGGGCCGTGCTTGAGCTCACCGGCGGCAAAGCCCTCGGCGTGCATGTACGCGAGTTCCTTGAGCTTGAGCGCACCCTCGAGCGCCACCGGGTAGCCGACGTGACGCCCCAGGAACAGCACGGTCGACGCGTGCGCGAACTGGCGCGCCAACGCGCGCACCGGTTCTGCCGTCTCGAGTACCTTGCTGACCAATGCGGGCATCGCTTCGAGGTCGGCGTACTCGCGGGCGACCTCGTCCGGATACTTGGTTCCGCGAGCCTGCGCCAAAGCCAAACCGACGAGGTAGTTCGCGGTCACCTGCGCCAGGAACGCCTTGGTGGACGCGACCGCGATTTCCGGTCCTGCCCGGGTGTAGAGGACTGCGTCGGCTTCACGCGGGATCTGTGCACCGTTGGTGTTGCAGATCGCCAGGACGCGTGCCTTCTGGTCCTTGGCATGCTTGACAGCCTCGAGCGTATCGGCCGTTTCCCCCGACTGCGAGATTGCGACAACAAGCGTCGAGCGATCGAGAACCGGGTCGCGGTAACGGAATTCGCTGGCGAGTTCGACCTCGACAGGTAGACGCGTCCAATGCTCGATCGCGTACTTCGCCAACAGACCGGAGTGGTAAGCGCTACCGCAAGCGACAACGAACACCTTGTCGACGTCGCGCAGTTCCTGATCGGACAACCGCTGCTCGTCGAGGACGATCTTCCCGTTCTCGAAGTGGCCGAGGAGCGTGTCGGCGACAGCGGTCGGCTGCTCTTCGATCTCCTTGAGCATGAAGTAATCGTGACCACCCTTTTCGGCGGCCGCGAGATCCCAGTCGATGCGGAACGGGCGTCCTTCTGCCTCGTTACCCGCGAAGTCGGAGATCCGGTAGCTGTCGGCAGTGATCACCACTGCCTGATCCTGTCCGAGTTCAACCGCATCGCGTGTGTGCTCGATGAATGCAGCGACGTCGGAGCCGAGGAACATCTCGCCCTCACCGACACCGACTACGAGCGGTGTCGAGCGGCGCGCGGCGACAATCGTGTCCGCATGATCAGCGTGCGTGAAGACGAGCGTGAACGCACCTTCCAACCGACGAACCACCGACAGCGCACTCTCGATGAAATCACCTGCCGTCGGCCCCTGGGCGTACGCCCGGGCGACGAGGTGAACCGCGACCTCGGAATCCGTGTCGCTCTGCAGTTCGACGCCTGCAGCCTCGAGCTCCGCACGCAGCGGGGCAAAATTCTCGATGATTCCGTTGTGAACGACAGCCAGCTTGCCCGAGGCATCACGATGCGGGTGCGCATTGCGGTCCGTCGGACGCCCATGCGTCGCCCAACGGGTATGGCCCATACCGGACGTACCGACGAAGTGATCCGCACCGTACTCGCCGAGCTCCGCCTCGAGGTTGGCCAACTTACCGGCCTTACGCTCGATCTCGACCCCACCGGTTCCGTCGAGAATCGCGATTCCCGACGAGTCGTACCCGCGATACTCCATTCGTCGCAAAGCCTCCACCACAACGCCCAGAGCTGGGCGGTGGCCGACGTATCCCACGATTCCGCACATGGTGACTCAGGGTACTTGGACATCGGCGGTGGGCGCATTTTGCGGTTCCCGCACCTGGTTGCGGCGTCCGCTCCGCATACACGAGGCGGCTCATCGGATAACGTCTTCAACCGTGGCACCGAAACTGAAGACACTGACCCGTGAGCTGTCCAAGCGCGGCCCGCACCGAGTTCTCCGCGGCAACCTCGCCCTGGCCGGACAGCCGGGTGTCGTGTACACGCCGGAAACCGGTTTCAATCTCCCCGCCGTTGCCTTCGCGCACGGGTGGATGGTCGGGTCCCACAAGTACGAGCAGACACTCCAGCACCTCGCTTCCTGGGGAATTGTCGCAGCGGCGCCCGACAGCGAACGCGGTCCGGTCCCGTCACATCTCGGATTGGCTGCAGATCTTCGAGCGACGCTCGACATCTGCGTCGGCGTGCGACTCGGCCCCGGCCAGATCAGCGTCCAACCCGATCGGGTCGCCTTTGCCGGTCACGGCATGGGCGCAGGCGCGGCGGTACTGGCCGCAGCGCAGCGCGGGGATGTCGGTGCGGTAGCCGCACTGTTCCCGGCCCCGACAGCACCCAAGGCGGAGAACTACGCGTCGAAGATCACAGCGCCCGGATTGATCCTCGCCGGCGAAGACGACGTCGATTCCTTGACCAGCAATGCCCGGCCGCTGAGCGTGGAGTGGGGCGGTCCTGTCATCGCACGTACCGTGAACGACGCCCAAGACGCCGGACTGATCGAAGGCCGCCGACTCCTCGGCGCCCTGGGCCTCGGTGGATCCGAGCGCAAGACACAGGCCGCCACACGGTGCCTGCTCACGGGCTTCCTGTTGTTCCATCTGACCGGCGACAAGAAGTACAAGGATTTTGCTGATCCCGACGTCGAGATTCCGCACACGGCGCCGTTGCTGCCGGTCGAACCTCACTCCGACGCGCGGGCCAGCCAGCTGTTGCGTAAGTAGGAGTCCGTACTCGCCACCGACTCCGGCGGCGAGCACGGCGGCGTCGGCGTCGGCTCTGACGCGGATCGCAGATACGGGCCGGCTCTCACGGTCCCATCCGTGTCATTCTCGGCGGATGTCGTTTCGGACGGCGGCTCCTGGCGCGATTCCGCGCTCGCTGCGGCCACTCTGCGCTCACGGAAGTCGTCGAGTTGAGAGTCGAGGGTTCGACGGATCGCTTCGAACGGCGCGTGAACGGACTTCACAGCGGACCAGCTCCGGCCAACTCAGCGCCCGTCTCTCCGTCGGGAGCCACGATCGACTCGTCGGGGACTGTGGAAGGCGGCTCCGGGTCCGGCGCGGGCGAGACTTCGGCGGTGGTTTCGACCGGCACCTCGTGCTCGCGAATCTCAGGGTCGGGAGTTTCGGGCTGGAGTGTCGCAGGCTGGGACGCTTCTTGCGGGCGCGCCTCGTGCAGCGACATCTCCGGATCGGCATCGAGCACTATTCTCGGCCAACCATTTTCGCTCAACTCCAGGGTGGCCGACACAGAGTTCCCGTCAGCACCTGCAACATCCAGACTCACCCCACGACCGTCGGACGCAATCGAGAAGCCCCAAGTGTTGCCGCCGATCGAGAAAGAGACAGGAGCGGCGGCGACACCGGATGCACTCGGCTCGGCGATCGGAAAGGTTGACGTGAACGCGTCTGTCACCCACTGGGTCGCGGCGTCAAAAGCATGACCAACCGCGCTCGCGCACTCCGCACACGCCCTGTCGAATTCATCGCGAGTATCGAGATACGCCGAACGAAAAACCGTGTCCAGCCATGGCGCCGCACCACGACCGGTGGAAGCGACGTGAGTCAGCTGGTCGATCTCCCCCGCACCCAGACCGCCGATCGTCGCCCGGTCGAGGCTTGCCACCTTGAAAGCCTTGTCTGCCAAAGCCGTTCGAACCGTCCGCGCGAACTCGTCGGCCAGCGTGATCAACAGTGGCGCCGAATCCGCATCGGACCGAGCTTCACGCCGCGCCGCGAAGGCCTGATCTACGACCGCACCCACGCCGGAAACATTCCACACTGCAGGAAGATTCTCCGCCAGGGTCGTCAGCATCGCGATCTCGGCGACCGAACCGTCCACCGCTGCGGCCATGTCCGACGCATCTCGCATTAGTGCCTCGAAATCGATACCAGCCTCTGCGCGATACGCATCCTCGTAGGACGAAAGCATCCGTTCTTCGAAGCCCAACCGAGAGGCCAGGTTGTGAAATCGATCGAAGAACTGCAGTCCCCTCGCACCAGCATCCAGGATTTCGTCAGGACGCACGCGTGAATCACGCAGTGCAAGAATATCTTCGACGCAATAGTAGCTGTTTGGTACTGCCTGTGCGGTACCGCTCGTCGGTCTCATGAGACCGACCCGCTGGAGTCTCGCAATCGCTGCGCACCCTGACCGTCCACCTCAGCGATCACCTCAGCCGAAGAGGAAAGCCGAGGCGCCAACGTATCGAGAAGATCGGCACGGCCAGTCAAGCGAGAATTCAGGACCGCCAATGCCGATGCCAACGCGGCTCCATGCTCGGCGTAATCACGGCCCGAAACGGCACCGCTGAATCGCAGACGCCTGATCGGGTCCGCAGAATCGCGCAGAGCCTGGGCCACCGACACCGCTTGGCGTGCCAATTCATCTGTTCCAGCGCGGTCGACATCCACGAGCGCCCCCAAGTTTCAGCGGAACCACTCGCACGTCGAGCGGCCTTTGACTCCTTGGACGCAGCAGGGCGCAATTACGTTCCCTCAAAACGCGAACGCGTAATGAGGGGCTAAACCGAACCGACGATCTCGGCCAACTCGTCGGCCAGCTTCTGCGCGAGCGGAAGTTCGGTGGCCTCGACCATGACGCGGACCAGTTGCTCTGTCCCGGACGGGCGCAGGAGCACGCGACCACCGTCACCGAGGACGCGCTCTGCGTCCGCGACTGCTGCGAGTACCGACGGCGATGCTGCGACTGTCGCCTTGTCCCCGACCTTCACGTTGATCAGAACCTGCGGGAGGGTTGTCATCGTTGCGGCCAGTGCGGATGCCGACTTACCCGTGCGAGCCATGCGTCCGAGCAGCCGGAGGCCGGTGAGAATCCCATCGCCCGTGGTGCCGAACGCCGGCAACACGACATGGCCTGACTGCTCGCCGCCGAGGCTGTATCCGCCCGCGCGCAGTTCCTCCAAGACGTAGCGGTCGCCTACGGCAGCAGTCACGATGTTGATACCGGCCTCGCGCATCGCGATGTGCAAACCGAGATTGCTCATGACAGTCGCGACGAGAGTGTTCTCGACCAACTCGCCGGCGTCGTTCATCGCGATCGCCAGAACTGCCATGATCGCGTCACCGTCGACCACCGCTCCGGTCTCGTCGACGGCCAGGCAACGGTCGGCGTCGCCGTCGTGCGCGAGGCCTAGGTCCGCCCCGTGATCGACTACGGCTTTCTGAAGATTCTCCAGGTGCGTCGATCCGCAGCCGTCGTTGATGTTGAGGCCGTCGGGATCGGCGCTGATCGCGATGACGCGAGCGCCAGCTGCCGCGTAGGCAACCGGTGCGAGCGCGGAAGCAGCGCCGTTGGCGCAGTCGACCACAACGGTGAGTCCAGCGAGTGGCTCGCTCGCCGCGCTCGCCAGATGCGCAAGGTACAGCTGAGCGGCGTCGTCGACCGTACGGACGCGGCCGATCCCGGCACCTGTCGGTAGGACGGGCGGTGCAGTGCCGTCGAGTGCATCCTCGATCGCCACCTCGACAGCATCATCGAGCTTGTGTCCACCGGCTGCGAAAATCTTGATTCCGTTGTCCGGCATGGGATTATGCGATGCAGAGATCATGACACCGAGACTGGCGTCGAGCTTTGCCGTCAAGTATGCAACTGCCGGAGTCGGAAGAACACCCACGTCGAGCACGTCGACACCCGCGGAACTCAATCCTGCGGTCACCGCGGCTTGAAGCATCTCACCGCTGGCGCGAGGATCGCGGCCGATCACGGCGGTCGGACGTTCGTCCGCGGTATCGGCTGTCAGTACGCTCGCCGCGGCAACTGCCAATCTCAATGCAAGATCTGCAGTCAGATCCGAATTGGCAAGTCCACGAACACCGTCAGTACCGAACAACCGACCCATAGAACGACTCCTGAATCCTGTGAACCTCGAGAAGGGAACTCGAGAAGGGAATTTCTCCGAGAAACACAAGAGCGAGCGTCCGGTAACGATGGACGCCCGCTCTTGTGGTGAACAGGTGCCGAAGCAGACCCGTCGGGTCAACCTCGGCAAAGCATCAGCGCTTGGAGTACTGCGATGCCTTACGGGCCTTCTTCAGGCCGTACTTCTTACGCTCGACCGCGCGGGCGTCACGCGTCAGGAAGCCTGCACGCTTGAGGGCCGGACGATCATCAGGGGTTACCTCGATGAGTGCGCGCGCGATAGCCAGACGCAGTGCGCCTGCCTGACCGGACGGGCCGCCACCGTGCAGCAGTGCAATGATGTCGAAAGACTCGGGACGCTCGACGAGCACCAGCGGAGCCTTGATCAGCTGCTGGTGAACCTTGTTGGGGAAGTAGTCCTCCAACGTACGACCGTTGAGCTTGAACTGACCGGTACCGGGAGCCATCCGGACGCGAACGACAGCCTCCTTGCGGCGACCGACGGTCTGGACCGGGCGATCGAGGACGATCGGTGCGAGCGTAGCTGCAGCAACCTCTTCGACGACCTCGACTGCGTCAGAGACAAGCTCTTCCACTGCTTCGATGTTCTCTTCGGACACGTTCTGCTCTTCCGGCGATGTCACTGTGCGACCTGCTTGATCTCGAACGGCACCGGCTGCTGCGCGGTGTGGGGGTGATTCGGGCCCGCGTAAACCTTGAGCTTGCTGCTCATTGCGCGGCCGAGCTTCGTCTTGGGGAGCATGCCGACAATGGCCTTCTCGACGAGACGATCGGGAGTCCTGTCGAGGACCTCACCGACAGTGCGGGACTTCAGGCCACCCGGGAATCCGGAGTGGTGGTAAACGTTCTTGCCCTGCAGCTTGTTGCCGCTGATGGCAACCTTCTCTGCGTTGATGATGACAACGAAGTCACCACCGTCGATGTGCGGCGCGTAGGTGGGCTTGTGCTTGCCACGCAGCAAGTTCGCTGCCTGAACGGCAAGACGGCCGAGCACCACGTCAGTGGCGTCGATGACGTGCCACGTGTGGGTCACATCTCCGGCCTTCGGGGTGTACGTAGACACAGATCTTCCTCGTCTTAATTCATTCCACTGCTGACCATGTGCGTATCGCGTAAACGATCCTCGGCGGCCAGTTGAGACCCGAGAACCGCCGGTCTCCACGCATTTCTGCCGGAGCCCTACGGCACGCCACCGATAGACGATACCGGTCTACCCGCTGCCAGGTCAAAGCGCAGCCATTCCTGCCAACAGCATCATCGTCCAGCACAGCGATGCGAGCGATCGACATGCGCCTGCCCCGGCAACCTGACGGTACCGGGGCAGGCGGGGTGTCATCACGGCATGGGATGTTGTCAGCGACCGAACCCGTTTGCCGCGATCCGATCAGCTTCCTGCATCTTCTCCGAGCCGCTCGCCGTCGCTCCGGCGATCTGCGCGAGAACCATGTTCAGTTCTTCGGAAGCCTGAGCCCAGCGACGCTGTGCGTCGTTCCACGCTTCGGAACCTGCCCCTTCCCAGCCTGCTTGCAGCTTGTCCACGACAACCTTGATGTCGCCCTGTTTGTCGTTGATCGCTTTGGCCTGCTGTTTCATCTGATCGGACAGCATTGCGAGGCCGCCGAAGTCGTACTTGATCCTGTCGGACATAACTGCTCCCGGTTCGGTGTGACTGGAGAGAAATTGTGAGAACTAACTTGCGAGAACTACTGGCTGAGGATTGCTTGATCGGACGATGAAGAGCTGGCGGTCAGGACATGTTCACCGTCGCGCCGCGAAGCGAGCTGACGTTGTCGTCTTCGGTCGAGTCGAAGGTTCCCGCGGCCTGTTTGATCTGCTCGCAGATGTCGGTCAGAGCTGTGTCCAACTTCAGGGCCGCGCTGTTGTATCGCTCCATGATTCCTGCGTATTCGACCTGCGCCGCACCGTTCCACGAATTGTGCGAAGCGTCGGCCTCCGACCGAACAGCGTTGACCAGCCCCCTGATGTCACCGAGATGTCCGTCGATGGTCCCCGCCGAATCGATCAATTCAGCGGTAGTTGCGGTAAAGCCCATGTCGTCCCCCTGGATTCGGTGAGTACCGTTCGGTATCGGCGATCACACACAACGGGCTTTGTCCGTCGGATGTGCACCGGGGTCGAGCGGAACTCCCTGATGTGCGCTACACATACTTTGACGCGACCTTCGTGCCAACGGTTCCGGCCCGACCGAAGAATATTTTCAGAACCGACCGATCCGGTCACGGTGTGAATTCGACCGACTGCCACATCCGCAGGCAGTCCGCTTCGAGACTGCCCCACTCACCGACCAGATACTGGCAGCCGATACTCACTTGCCGTCCGTTGTCGACGTACACGTGCCAACGCACCTCGGAGAAATCGTCCGGAAACTCGACGTACACCACTGCCTGTTTTCCTGCGGCATCGTCGAGCACAGAAAACTCTGCGAACCGCAATGGGTCCTCGAACGTCGAAAACTGCTGACGCAAAACGGCTTCGACGGAATCGAATCCCACACCTTCCGCAAGACGTTTCTCGATGACCACGATCTTGCGATCCGCGCCGGAACCGGGTACCAAATCGGTACGCCCGCTCGAGGTCCCTCGCGACAGAAGCTTCCAATCGGAAGGTACCTCTGCCGCAACGCTTCCCACGTCCACACGCGTGAGTTCCGGCGTGGCACCGGACTCGATCGACGAGATCGAAGTCTTCGGCGCAGGCGTTTCCTGATCCTTCGACGCCTCCACGATCTCTACTTCGTCTTCCGCCGTGGCTGCGACCGACCCCGTCAACCGAGAATCGTTTCGATCGCGAGTGGACACCACCACCGTTCCTGCGACCGCACCGGCGACGGCGACCACCGCAAGCGCCGCCGCGAACCATCGACGGCCTCCGCGCCGCCCGCCGACGCGACGCGGCGAAGAGGCATTCGAGTCCAAGGAAGGAATCGACTTCGCGCCATCCGTATCGCCTACCCACCCGGCGCCGAAAGCCGAATTGTCGACGATTCGTCCCGAACTGTCCCGCGCGGTTGTCTGGCGAACGAGCGTCTGAGGATCCACCAGAGACGCAGCCACCCGGCTCTCGTCCAGAATTCGGATGCTCGCGTGGCCGTGAACATTCGTCGACCCCCGTTCGAGCGAAGCCGCAACAGCATGAGAGCTCGGCCCGACCAACACCACAGCGTCCCGAACCGATAGATCCCCGATTGCGGAAAACAACCCCGCAACGTCTGCGATCTCCGAACTTTGTGTTCCGTCGATTCGGAGTTCACCGTCGACCTCAGCGACAACAGAAGCGACCACCGTTCCGCCTCGCAGTTCGAGGACGACACACCGCGATCGCCAAGCCGTATGAGCCGACCTCGCCGCCGCGATCGACGTCGGAACGAGTACGACGTCGTGCGCCACTCGACGTGCGGCATCGAGCAATCGCCGCCTGCGTGGGGCACCCCAATCCGAGGGATGACTGAGATGAAGAATGTCTGCGTCGACGATTCCGCACCCGTCCATCGCACTGGAGATCAGCCTGGCCACCTCCAAGACAGTCGGGACAACCCGACCATCCACGTCGACATAATCGTCGTCGATGTAATCGATCGCATTCTCGCCGGCCGCACCGGGGCCCGACGCCGGTTCGCGTCTGAGGTCTGCACTGCAACAGAATTCGCGTTGACCCGATACGACCCAGATATTCGATGCACCCCAATGTAACGAGACCGACACTGCGGACGGAGCGGTCACAGCGGTGGCATCCACGGAACTTGGACAAGTTGGGTTTGCGAGCGGGAAACGTAAACCCCACGGCCTTCCGGCATCGCCGACGCGCGGACAGTGCCGACGAGATTTCCCTCGTCACGGCTTCCGCTCATGATCAATCCGGCCGGCGCCATGTCGCGAATTCTCGCAATGACCGGCTCGTACAGTGCTCTGGCCGCACCACCGGAACGGCGGGCAATAACCAGGTGCAAACCGATGTCCTTGGAGTGCGGAATGTATTCGAGCAACGGCGCCACCGGATTTCCACTCGGTGTGGCCACAAGGTCGTAGTCGTCGATCAGTACGTAAATCTCCGGCCCACTCCACCACGACCGTTCCCGCAATTGCTGCTGCGTTGTTTCGGCGTTCGGCATTCTGGCAGCGACGATCCGAGCCAAGTCGACCATCAACTCACCGAAGGTCGTCGACGACGCCGAGTACCCACCGAGGTGATTCCCTTCGACCACGCCCAGCAGGGAATGCCGATAGTCACCGATGATCAGCTTGGCCTGGGCCGGTGTGTTCGACGCGATGATCCCTTCGGCTATTCCACGCAGGAGAGATGTCTTCCCACACGCGGTGTCGCCGAATATCAACAGGTGCGGGTGTTCCCGGAAGTCCATGTACACCGGGGCGAGGTCGGTCTCACCGAGCCCGATCGGCACGGTGAGGCACCGACCGTCGGCCGCACTCGGTGAGGGCCACCGGGTCCCGACAGCTTCGAGAAGTTCTGCCCGCGAGTAGGAATCCGGGAGCATCCGCACGGTGGGTGCCGGACGCGAATTCGACATGGCTGCAATACGTTCGACCGTCGCCACCACAGCCGTACTCGAGTTCTCACTACCCGGTAGGCCGCCGATTCGAGGTAGTCCGGTGAGAAAGTGGAGTCCGTCGCGAGTGATGCCACGACCCGGTCGACCTTCCGGCACCAGGCCGGCTTTCCGGCGACCCGCATCCGAATCTCCCGGATCACCCAAACGAAGTTCGATGCGAGTACCCAGTTGATCCTTGAGTGCCGGCCGGATCTCGGCCCACCTCGACGTCGTGACGATCACGTGTACACCGAAGGACAAACCTTGACCGGCGAGCATGTTGATCTGGGGCTCGAGTGATTCGAAATCCGAACGAACGCTTGGCCAACCGTCGACGACGAGGAAGACGTCACCGTACGGGTCCTCTCGGAGTCCCGCAGCCTCACCTTCCCCGGCGGGATCAGCTGTTCGCAATCTACGGAAATCGGCCATCGATTCGATGCCGAGGTCACGAAACAGTCGCTCCCGTTTGGCGACCACACCGAGTACCTCGGCAACTGTGCGCCGGACGCGGTCGGAATCCAAGCGGTTTGCCACCGATCCGACGTGCGGCAGATCTTTCAATCCGAGGAGCGTTCCACCGCCGAAGTCGAAGCAGTAGAACTGAATCTGTTCCGGCGTGTGCGTCATGCTCAGAGACAAGATCAACGTGCGCAACGCCGTCGACTTTCCCGACTGCGGGCCGCCGACAATCGCGAGGTTGCCAGTCGATCCGTTGAGATCGGCGACGAGTAGATCGCGGCGCTGATCGAACGGCCTGTCGACTATGCCGAAGGGTGCGCTCAGATTTCCGCGAGGTTGATCACCGGTCGCCCACCGCGGCAACAACTGGTCAAGCGTCGGAGATGACTCGAGCGGCGGGAGCCACACTTCATGCGCACGTGGACCGTGACCGCGCATGCGGTCTACGAGGACTCCCATGAGAGTACGTGCATCGTCACCGATTTCACCCATGTCGACGACGTCGGGCTCGACGGGAACGACAACGGCCTCTGGTCCGATCACGGGCTTCGCGGTAAACGGCAGCGGCGCCAGTTCGACGGGGGAATCGACCGAGAATCGAGTGGGCACGATCCGCTCGCCCTCGTACGGGCCTGACACGTAAGCACCTTGGAAGCGAACGATCTCAGCAGAATCGGACTTCAGGTATCCCGCACCGGGTGTACCCGGAAGGTGATAAGCATCGGGAACGCCGAGGACGGAACGAGACTCGTTCGCCGAGAACGTTTTCAACCCGACGCGATACGAAAGATGGCTGTCGAGACCCCGAAGCTTTCCTTCGTCGAGTCGCTGACTGGCCAGCAGCAGGTGAATGTGAAGTGACCTGCCCAATCGCCCGATGGCCACGAACAATTCGGCAAATTCCGGCTGCTGACTGAGCAGTTCGGAAAACTCGTCGACAACCACGAAAAGTGCCGGCAAGGGATCTAGTGCAGCGCCGGCCAGCCTCGCCCTCTCGTAATCGGACACGTTTGCGAAGTTTCCTGCCGCACGCAACAGTTCTTGTCGACGATTCATTTCGCCGGCGAGCGCGTCCTTCATACGATCGACCATCGCCAATTCCTCGGCAAGGTTGGTGATGATCGCAGCAACGTGCGGCGCCTCCTCGAGGCCGAGAAAGGTTGCACCACCTTTGAAGTCGATCAGGACGAGGTTCAGTGCGTCGGGAGAGTGGGTCGCGATCAGGCCGAGCACCAAGGTTCGCAGGAACTCCGACTTGCCAGAACCGGTGGCTCCGATACACAGCCCGTGCGGACCCATACCGTTCTCGGCCGACTCCTTCAGATCCAGTTCGACGGGGTTTCCGTCTTGTCCGACACCGATCGGCACACGGAGTCGGTCGCGCCCCTGACGTGGAAGCCAGCCATGCTCAGGATTGAACCTCGCAACGTTTCCTATCCCCAACATCTGGCTCCACGTCCGAAGGGATCGGTCGTCGTCAGCTGCGTCGACGGCATTCTGCGATGCCGCACGGAACGGTGCGATGCGACGGCCGAACGCCTGCGCCAGGCTCGTCGTCGCAGCGTCGGGCCTCGCAAAGTTCTCAACTCCTGCGCTGCTCACCGCGCCGATCTGATCGCTACCGACGACCAGTCGCAAACCACGCGTCGCCACCAGCCGCGGGCAGAACCCGCACAGGTCGAGGACGGTCACCGAGTCGAGCCCGGATTCGGACAACAGGCCGGTGTCACCTTCGAGCAAGCCACCGTCCACGACCAGCACGAGATGCGGAACGCCCGCACTGGCTGGAGTGTTGCGAGCGAATCGAGCACGCATCGAAAGCGGTTCCCCGAGGGAACTTTCGAATTCGAGATACGAACCGAACACCATGCGTGCAGTGCCGGTGCCGTCCTGAGACTGCGGGTGTTGCACGTGTGGGAGCCACTTGACCCACTCCCACTCGGATTCGGTATCGGGACCGCACACCACCGCAACTTGGACCGTGTCCGGACCGTGGAATGTGCACAGTTGCATCAACATCGAGCGGACAAGCGCGCGAGCGGAATCTCTCTGCCCCTCGATGGACATCGCAGCAAACCCGCGAAGCGAGACGGCGGTCGGCAGGTCCTGCACAACCGAATGTGCACGGACGAATCGCCGAAGTGAGACAGCAGCGACGGGTTCGAGATCCTCGACCGGCCCGGTCTCCGGAGACACGAGTCTGGTGGCCAATCGCTGTGTACCCAGACCTACCCGAACGTGGCAGTAGTCCGAGTCGGTGATCTGACGCTCCCACATCCGCACAGTCCCGGCCAGTGTCCAGAGCAGCGACGGCTCGGGATTGCTCCACTCGAGAGCAGCACGCTGCGCACCAGTCGTCGCAGCAACATCACTACGCATCTGATCCAGGTACCGGAGGTAGTCCTTGCGGTCCTCGTTCGCCTCGGACGCTCTTGCTCCACCGCTACGACCGCCCCCGGCGAGCATTCCGAGCATCGACACCATCATCATGACCGGAAACAGCAGGGACATCGGATTGCGCGCCATGCCGGAAGAGAACATCAGCGCCACCATGCCGATCATGGCAACCACCATGATCACCGGAAGTAGTTTGGTCAGTAGGTTTCCCGGCGTGACGCGAGGTATCTCCGGTGGGGGCTGAAGCGTCACCTCGCCGCCCGGTGTGCGCGGCGATTCACGGCGTGCTCGACGCGCAAATCTGACAGTGCTCAATTCACCCACCCCCATCGGTGCTGCAGCTGTTGCCGCCAGGCGCCTCGTCCGACTACCGCCGGCCCCCCAAGGCGTACTCGCGCAATTGCAAGAGAGTAGATCACAACACCGACACTCGGGTCGGTGCCACCTGTTGTCGGCGCTGTCTCCGATACAGGCGCGCACTTCATGTCGTATTGTTCGGGTGAACTGGGGTGACGCGAAGGGGGAATCGCGTCATGGGAGGGGACAGATCTTGACCAGCACCACTACAACCAGCGCTGCGAACACCGGAAACGGACGAGGCGCGAGTCATTCTGCCGAACTGTGCAGGTTGACGGTACTTTCAGCCCATTCGCAGGTGGATCTTGCGGTGCCGCTTCGTGTTCCACTCACCGTGGTCATTCCGGGTATTGTGGACACAATTGTCAACCACAGCAATTTCAACGAGTTCGACCACACCACCGAACAATTCGAGCCCGTCGACTGGACTCTGTCGAAAGTCGGCAGGGCACCGCTGGCACCGACGCTGTCGCTGCACGAGCACGGAATCCGCGATGGAGAATTGCTCGTACTCGAGGCCTCGGACGCCGCTGCCCCGCCCCCACTCTTCGACGACATCATGTACACCGTCGCGGCCACGGATGCGGACGTCTACCGACGCTGGACTCCGGTCACCGCGCGCATTGTCGGCTCGACCGCCGCCCTCGTCGCTGCGCTCGTCGCGGCCCTCGCCCTGGTCCTCGGCGACACGGGACTGATCGGCGCCGTCTGCGGCGGAGTGACGTCTTTGGTGCTCACCGTCGCCGCCGTCGTGGCAGCGCGGGTGTACGGAGACTCTGGAAGTTCCGTCACGCTCGGATGCGCTTCGGTGCCACTGGCGTTCGTCTCCGGCGCACTCTGCGTGCCCGGCACTGTTCTTTCGGCTCATCTGCTTCTCGGTTCGGCATCTGCCGCTGCGGTAACTCTGATCTGCTTCCGCTTGTGCGGCACCGGATTAGCTGTCTTCACAGCACTTCTCGTCGTCCTTCTCGCGGCGGTGGGCACCTTTGCCGTCACTACCACGCTTCCCGAGGCGCGCACCGCGACCGTCAGCGGCGCGGTGATTGCCGCCGCATTGATCGTTCTCACGTTCACCGCTCGACTGTCGATGTTGTTCGCGCGACTACCGCTTCCCCCTGTTCCGACGCCGAGTAATCCCCTCGACGACGACCGCGACGGACTGCCCGAACCCGAACTACCCGGGCTGACCGAGTTGGCGGAAAGGGCAGGGCGGGCGCGTAGCTATCTGACTGGGCTGATCGTGGCCACGTCAGTGGTCGCGCTCGTCGCTGCCGTCGCACTCGCGTGGTCCTGGCCTGGTCAGGGGATCGTCTGGCCGAATCTTGCTCTCGCATTCGCGACGGCCGTCGTGCTGATGTTTCGCGGGCGCACCTACGCGGGCGCACAGCAGGCTGTGCCACTCATCGCGGCAGGCATCTCGGTGATTCTCGTTCTCCTGGGCGACATGGCATGGACCCATCGCGACCATGCATTGGTCGTCTTCGCCATCACGATGACCGTTCTCCTCCTGGCACTGGTTCTGGGAATCCTTGCCCCCCAGAACACATTCAGCCCCGTGATGCGACGCGCTGCCGAGCTGTTGGACCTCGCTGCGATTGCAGCAATCGTTCCGCTGATCTGCTGGGTCAGTGGCCTCTTCGCGCTCATGCGTGGCCTCTGAGCGATCGGTGATCGATGGTGATTCGACGTGCAACAAACATCTGCGCCAGTCTCGTGATCGTTGCCTTCAGCGTTCTCGCCGGGGCAGGTGGCGCATCGAGCGCGGTTCCCTCCCCCATCGATCCTGCAATGCTGCCCGAGGACGGTCCGCCTGCACCTCCACAACCCACCGAACAACGAACCCTGTGCGTCCCAGCCGTGGCAGGTGGTGACGGTGCGGACATTCCACGTTCTCAACGAGATCTGGGATTCGATTCTGTGTGGCCGATCACCAGAGGGGCGGGACAGCGAATTGCTGTCATCGACACCGGTGTCAGCAGACATCCCCGGCTGCCATCGCTCGACGGCGGCGGTGATTACGTCGGTACCTCCGACGGCACCGACGATTGTGACGCACACGGAACTGTCGTGGCCGGTCTCATCGCCGCCCAGCAAGTCGAGGGTTCCGGATTCTCCGGAGCTGCGCCTGACGCACAGATAATTTCGATCAGGCAGTCCAGTGCCGCCTTCTCGGTGGCCGGCCAACGCGAAGACCCTGCTGTAGCCGAGAACTCATCCGGGTACGGAAACGTCGACACCATGGCATCGGCCGTCCGTCACGCTGCGGACATGGGTGCAAGCGTCATCAACATCTCCGAAGTCGCCTGCACGCCTGCCGGGGACGGGATCAGCGACCAACGACTCGGCGCTGCAATCGAATACGCCACGATCGCGAAGAACGTCGTAGTCGTCGCAGCTGCAGGTAACGTCGGATCCGGAGGTTGCAAGAACCAGAATCCGCCGCCGGATCCCGTCGACCCCTTAGCCGATCCATGGAACTCGGTTGCGACGATTGCCAGTCCGGCTTGGTACGACGACTATGTCCTCACGGTCGGGTCGGTAGACCCCAATGGCGCCGCCAGTTCCTTCAGCCTCGGCGGTCCGTGGGTCGACGTGGCGGCGCCCGGCACCGGAATCACCTCACTTCACCCGACGTCGCCCGGTCTGACCAACGGGGTGTACGGCTCCGACGGCGCCGTACAGTCGTTCAACGGGACCAGTTTCGCTGCGCCCTTTGTCGCGGCGACCGCCGCACTGGTCCGGTCGGTTCACCCGGAACTGACGGCGCTTCAGGTCATGCAACGTATCGAAGCCACCGCCCACGCTCCGGCGCAGGGTTGGAATCCCTACGTCGGTCACGGCGTCATCGATCCACTTGCGGCAGTGACGGGCGAATTGGCCCCAGGAGAACGCGTCAAGGTCAACCATCAGTCGGTGTCGATCGATCCCCTACCCACGCCGCCGACCCCCGACAACCGATCTCGCGACACGGCACTCGTCGGAGCCGGAACGGTCGGCACCCTCGCCCTACTGACGCTGTTGGCATCGATGCCTCTTCGTCGAGTAATTCGTCGGCATCTTCCCGAACGCCAGAAAATCGATCCCTGAACCGTCAGCAGTGTTCAGTTCACCGGAGCGGCCGGCGCTGTATCGGGGGCGATTCCGTCGTGAGCTATCAGTGCATTGCTCTTCTCGAGCGCGGGGCCTGATGCAAGTAGGTCGAGCATCTGCCAAGGCGCGCGATCAGGCGTTCGCGTCAATCCGAGCGCGCGAGCGGAGGTTTCGTCCGGTACGCCGTACTTCACACCGGTATCGGCTACGTAGAACACTCCGTCGTGCCTGGTGCTGTTCGTCTCGATTCCGGTCGCTTGAACAAATCCGCCGAATCCCTGTTCGACATGGACGTTGTCGAGATTGTCACCCGATCCGTCCGCCTGCGCCAAGGACACCAACTTGCCACCCTCCGGGATCGGAACCTGCAATCCAGCGACAAGTTTCAGCGTTGCAGAACTACTTTCGCCGCCCTCGACTGCAGGTGCGGGAGCCCATTCCAGACAGCCGACAGGTGCGCCGTGATCATCGACGATCTCCGGAACCACCCGCGGCAACAAGTCGACGGCCAGCTCACTCACCGAGGGAATACGACTGATGGCATCAGGGGTGACGCTCGCGATCCCGGTGGCGCCCTGCGAATCCGAAAAGTAGATCAGTTGGGCGAGCGCCGCACCGATCTTCTGGATCCCGTTCTCGAGTACCACGTAGTACTGCGGGTCCGCACCCACCGAAACCTGGACGACGGAGCCGACAGTCTTGTTCTGCAGAGGAAACCGGGGCGCCGATCCCAGTTGGCGGATTCGCGGAGCCTCGATGCGCGGAACTTCGGGAATCGAATTGAGGAATCCGATACTGATCGGTCGCGCCTGTGCTCCTTCCAGGCCCAAAGCCCGCATTATCGCCGGATCGTCCACATCGATTTCCGCTCGCTTCCCGTCGTACACGAGAAAGTGATCGGAACCCGACTTCACCAGGAATGCACGGTCATTCGTCAGATATGTCGTGTTTTCGCCGACATTGGACGAGCCGACCAGGACCGAAGTCGTCAACGATTTTCTCCCGTCGGATCCGACGGAATCGCACACCGTCCACGCGGCGTTGGTAGGGTCGGCCGATTCCGGCAGCGCGGACGGTGCGCCGGGAATGCCGACGAGCGCGCCCCGGGGTTTCGCCTCGACCTCGGATGCCTTGACTATTGCCGGTTTTCCTGGCGAACCCAGAATCAGTCGTGCGGAGGCCAAGTTCAGCACAGGGCGAAACGTACCCTCCATGGCGACGAACATCGCGCCCGATTCCTTTGCAACGACGATCTCTGCATCGCCGATTCTGTCCTGTGGCCGAAACAGAGCGAGTACAGCGCAACCCGCCAATCCCAGTGCAGCGAGGACTATTCCGACGGTGAACGCGCGCGACTGTGATCGCATCGGATCGTGAAGCATCCGCACGTCTCGTCTGACCAGCGCATGTTCCATCCGCCTGACCAAGAATCGGTACCCGTTGACCTGCCAGCGCGTGGTAGGTGTCGCAGCCATCATTCCCCCCGTGCCTTACATCCCCTTGCGAAGACACAGTACAGTTCCGCTGGGGCGGAAATTTTCGGGTAGTTCGCAGGTCAGGTATCGGGGAGGAACCGTGGACCGATCGCGGTTGAAGCATTGGCCGTCGTCACACAGGATTTCGACGCGCGAGTTCGTGCCGGCACAGATTTTCGGAATCGGTGCGGGCGGAATCGCGATGGCCAGTGGGCTCGATTGGTTCTGGGCGCTGGCAATCGGTTGTGTGGTTGCCGGATCAATGCTGCTTCATGTGGGCGGTTGGTCGGTAATGTCCTGGATTGTCAGGTACTTTCGCTATCTGCACCGCAAGGACGTCGACCGCAGCACGATCGTCAGTTTTCACACTCCCTCCGAGCAGTCCATCGGGCTCCGAGTGGACGGATCTTCGCTCGTCGCTGTCGTCGAGATCGCTCCCCCACGCGACTACCTGACCAGGATCGGCCGACATTCGTTCGACGCTTCCCACCTTCTGCCCACGGCAGCCCTCGCCAATTGTCTCTATCAGCACGACATCTCACTCACCGGCATCGACATCGTCAGTCACGGATACCGCGCCGCGTCGGGAACGCCTGCCACCGAAGTCTACGAACGTCTCATCGGACCACTACCAGCCACCGCCACCAGAAGTGTTTGGCTTGCACTACGTTTCGACGCGCTGGAGGGTGGTGCAGCAGTCGAACGCCGGGGCGGGGGCGAACAGGGCGCCGGCCGCGCGATAGCTGTTGCCGCCAATCGTGTCATCCGGGTGCTCGATTCAGCGGGGTGCAAGGCGCGGATCCTGACCGCACCGGAGATCGCGTCGTCCACTGCCCAGGTGACAAGAGGAGTGGCCGGCCACGAGGTCACCGAAACGTGGCGAAGTACCCCCTTGCCTGGCGTGTCCAACGTCGGATTTGGGATCGAACCCCGTTTCATCACCACTGCGACCCTGACCCGAGTGTGGGCAGTGGCAACGGTCGGGACGTCCGTGACAATTCGGTTACGACCCACCGGACAACGCGGAGAGGCGAAGGTCAGTGCGACATGTCGCTTCACCACGCGCAATCCACCTGAGAACGCACCGCTGGCCGGTTTGGTCTCGCTACGCGGGCGCCAGCGCGACGGATTGCTGACCAACTTGCCAACCGCATTGGCCGCGCTGGACGGCATCACGCCGGGCGTTCGCATGGACGGGGGCACACTCGACTCACTCGCTCTACCCCTTGCCGGGTGCGGCCAACTCATCGGCTCGGACCGAAACGGGCACGGTGTCGCGGCCAGAATTTCGGGGCCGGGCGTCAACACCGTTCTTGTCGCCGGCGAACTCTATCTGGCTCAGCAGTTGATCTTTCGAGCCATCGCGACCGGCGCACTGGTACTCGTCCACACCGATCGACCGCAAGCGTGGACCGCGCTCACCGACTCGATGGGAGTGCCTGACCGACTCCGCGTGTCCGGGCAGGGCGGTGGGCCTGAGGGCGCCTTCAACACTGTCGTGTTCGACGGCGTCGAGGGGTTATCTCCGCGTGCCGGCGTGACCGCAATCTATGTGTACGGACATCCACGCCAATGGCCTCGGGTCGACCCTGAAATCTCGATAGTCCAGCCATTCGCACTCGGTGACAAGATCACGGTCGAAACCGGCCGTACACGCGTCGACCTGACTCTGGTGACCATCGCTTCCGAGACATCGTTCATCGGCCGTCCACGAGCCGGCGACGCTCACCAGATGGCGTGATCGCGTATGTCCAAGATCAGCCGGGATAGGGATCACTTGCACGTTGCATCCGCAATCCGCTTCCCCACCAATCCAATTCACGAATCATCTTCTCGCTTGCATCGATCGCAATCGAATCGACGCCGTACGGCTCGTGTCCGAATTGCTTACGCACCCGGTGGATGGTCACGCTTTGACGCACCGAGACCATGTGCAACTCCGCCACCACTTGCCTCAGTTGCTCGACGGCCCGAACACCACCTGAAATCCCGCCGTAGGACACGAATCCGATCGGCTTGGCACGCCACTCGTGTTTCACCGAATCGAATGCGGTCTTGAGAGCAGCCGGATACCCGTGGTTGTATTCGGAGGTCACGGCGACAACAGCGTCGGCGCGCCCGATTCGCCGGCGGAAAACCTCCGTGGCAGGTGAATCCGAGAAATCCTGGGGCAACGACAGCTCTCTGAGGTCGATCACCGATACGTTCCACGACGGGTTCGCGGTTGCGCGCTCGACAAACCAGTCCGCCACTGCTCGTCCCATTCGCCCCTCGCGGACCGAACCTACGATGACTTCGACGTTCAAAGGTGCCATGAACGTCGATGCTAGCGACTGATCACGCAGTGATCCCGTCCGTGATGAGTGCTGCCAGTTCCCGATAAGCGCTGGCATCGTCCAGACCAGTTGCCCGGTAGACCGCGCGTTGCTGGATCCGAACCATCGTCGCCGCAGCGGCATCGGCGACAAATGATGCGTGTACCTGCCGGAAGGCGCCCGAATCGACTCCCTCGACGATGAGCGATCGCACACGATCAGCAGCGATCGACGTGTTCTTCTCGTAGACCTGGCTCGCCGACACCGATTCGGCCAGGTCTTCCATGAACTGACTGGACGCCGCGGACAGCCGATCACCCACTGCTTCGAGATACACCGCGACTCGACGAGTCGGGGCCGTTTCGGCGGCGACTGCACTCTCCACTGCATCGGTCGCCGCCCGGAAGAAGTGCACTGTCACAGCCCGCACCAGATCCTCTTTGCCGGCCGCCACGGTGTACAAGGTGCTCTTGGAGCAGTGCAGACGAGCTGAGATCTCGTCGAGCGTGAGGTGGGCGAAACCCTCACTCAAGAACAGTTCTACCAATTGATCGAACAACTCTGCCCTGCGCGCAGTCGTCTTGTGAACCAGCCTTGCCATACCTAGAACAGTACTGCAGTATCGTTCTCAGTACTATTACCTAGCTAGGAGCCGACCGTGCCCGTCGAACGCCTGATGCCCAGCCAAGAAGCTCGCGATCTCATCGAACTGACGCGTGATGTCGCGGACAAGGTACTCGCGCCCAAGGTCAACGAATACGAGAAGGCCGAGAAGTATCCAGACGGAGTGTTCCCCGCACTCGGACAGGCGGGTCTGCTGAGCCTTCCGTATCCCGAGGAGTTCGGCGGCGGCGATCAGCCGTACGAGGTGTACCTCCAAGTGCTCGAAGAGATCGCCTCACGCTGGGCAGCGGTTGCAGTGGCGGTGAGCGTGCACAGCCTGTCGTGCTTCCCGCTGTTCACCTTCGGCACCGACGAACAGAAGAAGCGCTGGCTACCGGACATGCTGGGCGGCAACACCATCGGCGCGTACAGCCTTTCCGAAGCGCAGGCCGGATCCGACGCCGCCGCGTTGTCGTGCAAGGCGACGCCCACCGACGGCGGCTACCGCGTCAACGGCTCGAAAGCCTGGATCACCAACGGCGGCAAGGCGGACTTCTACAATCTCTTCGCACGCACCAGTGACGACGGTTCACGCGGCGTCTCCTGCCTCCTGGTGGACAAGGACACCGAAGGCCTCAGCTTCGGAAAACCCGAAGAGAAGATGGGGCTACGCGCGGTCCCCACTGCCTCCGCGAATTACGACGACGCCTTCATTCCTGAGGAGCGATTGATCGGTCAGCGCGGCCAGGGGCTGCCGATCGCCTTCAGCGCTCTCGACTCCGGCCGACTCGGAATCGCCGCCGTTGCCGTCGGAATCGCTCAAGGCGCGCTCGACGACGCGGTCGCTTACGCGAAGGAGCGCAAGGCATTCGGCAAGCGGATCATCGATCACCAGGGACTCGGTTTCGTGCTCGCGGACATGGCTGCCGCAGTCGACTCCGCGCGAGCCACCTACCTCGATGCAGCCCGCCGCCGCGACGCCGGAGTTCCGTATTCACGCAACGCGAGCGTCGCCAAGCTCGTGGCCACCGACGCGGCAATGAAGGTCACCACCGACGCCGTTCAGGTATTCGGCGGGTACGGATACACCCAGGACTTCCCCGTCGAGCGCTACATGCGCGAGGCCAAGATCACGCAGATCTTCGAGGGCACCAACCAGATTCAGCGATTGGTCATCGCGCGCCAACTGGCGGGATAGCCCCCCGGTACGAATGCCCTCCCACACAGAGTGGGAGGGCATTTTGCATGGTGAAGTTCAGTCGCCGCAGCATCCACCCGAAGACGGAATCTCGCGGGTCTCACGGGTAATCGCGTTGCGGGCAGCCAGTTCCGAGTAGTCGGGGTAGTCCACGCGGACCAACGAAAGTCCGTGCGCCGGCGCAACGAGGATGGAACTGGACCGCGAAGTTTCGTCGAGCAAACCTGCCACCCAGTCGGCGGTGCGCCGTCCCTCACCGACGGAGAGGACTGCGCCGACAAGACTGCGAACCATCGACCAGCAGAACGCATCGGCATTCACGTACGCCGTGAACACCGTGCCCTCTTGGGTCCAGTCGAAACGCTGCAGCTCCCGCACCGTCGTGGCGCCTTCTCGACGCTTGCAGAATGCCGCGAAGTTGTGCAGACCCAGCAGCCGATTCGACGCTTCCTGCATCGCTCCGAGATCGAGTGGTTTGGGATACGAGACGGTGTCGCGTGCGCGTAGTGGTTCCACTCCGAACGCCGCGTTGGTCACCCGGTACTCGTAATAGCGTCGCATCGCGGAGAAGCGCGCATCGAAGTCACCCGGAACCACCGATATCTGTTTGACCCGAACGTCCTTGGGCAGAAATCGTGCAAGTCTGCGCACGAGTCGCGACGGATCGTCCGGGAGCAACTCTCCCGGAACGTCGACGTGCGCTACCTGACCGGTGGCGTGGACACCGGCGTCGGTTCGACCGGCAACGGTCAACTGAACCGGGCGTCGAAGCACCGTTCCCAACTTGTCTTCGATCTCACCGCACACGGTGCGCAGATCGGTCTGGCGGGCCCAACCCGAGAAGTCGGTGCCGTCGTAGGAGATGTCGAGCCGCAATCGAGCGAGCCCGCCGTCCCCGATGGGGGCGGCGGGCTCGTTCGATTCAGCGTGTGCCGAAACCAAGGGAGACTAGTCCTTCTTGGCCTCTTCGGCCTCGGGAGCGTCGGCCGCAGTTGCGGTCTCGTTCTCGATGGCCTCGACGACTGCGTCAGCGTTCTCGACCTCAGCGTCGGTCGCGTCGGCCTCTACGGCCTCGACGACGTTCTCTGCGGCGGGAGCTTCCTGCGAGGACTTGACGCGACGAGCGCGGTCAGCCTCGGAGGTGACGGTCTTTTCCTTGACGAGCTCGATGATTGCCATCGGAGCGTTATCACCCTTGCGGGGGATCGTCTTGATGATGCGGGTGTATCCACCGTTACGGTCCGCGTAGAACGGGCCGATCTCGGCGAACAGGGTGTGAACGACATCCTTGTTGCGGATGACCTTCAGCACCTCACGACGGTGAGCCAGCGTGCCGGCCTTCGCGTGCGTGACGAGCTTCTCGGCGTAGGGGCGCAATGCCTTGGCCTTGGACTCGGTGGTGGTGATGCGACCGTGCTCGAAGAGCGCGGTAGCCAGATTGGCGAAAATCGCCTTCTGGTGGGAAGCCGACCCGCCGAAGCGGGCACCCTTCTTGGGCTTGGGCATGATGATCTCCTAGTAAAGGACCTGAGCTGCTACAGCTGTTCGGTCTCGGCGTAGTCCTCGGTACCTTCGGCATCGCCGAAGGAACCGGCATCAGTGTCACTCCACGTTCCGGTGGCGGCGTCGTAGCCGGCAACGGTGGTGGGATCGAAGGATGCGGGGCTGTCCTTGAGGGACAGGCCGAGCGAATGCAGCTTGACCTTGACCTCGTCGATGGACTTCTGTCCGAAGTTGCGGATGTCGAGCAGATCGGACTCGGTACGGCCGACAAGCTCACCGACGGTGTGAACACCTTCGCGCTTGAGGCAGTTGTAGGAGCGGACCGTGAGGTCCAGATCCTCGATGGGGAGTCCGAAGGAAGCGATGTGATCGGCCTCGGCAGGCGAGGGTCCGATCTCGATTCCTTCTGCTTCGACGTTCAGCTCACGGGCCAGGCCGAAGAGCTCAACCAGGGTCTTGCCCGCCGAAGCGAGCGCGTCCCGTGCGGTGATGGAGTTCTTCGTTTCCACGTCGAGAACGAGCCGATCGAAGTCGGTGCGCTGTTCGACGCGAGTGGCCTCCACCTTGTAGGTGACCTTGAGCACCGGCGAGTAGATCGAGTCGACCGGGATACGGCCGATCTCTGCGCCGGACGCCTTGTTCTGAACGGCGGGGACATAGCCACGACCGCGCTCGACTACGAGCTCGATCTCCAGCTTTCCCTTGTCGTTCAGGGTGGCGATGTGCAGATCAGGGTTGTTCACGGTGACGCCTGCCGGGGGCACGATGTCGCCTGCAGTAACAGCGCCGGGGCCCTGCTTGCGGACGTACATGGTGACCGGCTCGTCCTCTTCGGAGTTCACGACGAGGCCCTTGAGGTTCAGGATGATGTCGGTGACATCTTCCTTCACGCCCGGGACGGTGGTGAACTCGTGGAGAACGCCGTCGATACGGATGCTGGTGACAGCAGCGCCGGGGATCGACGAGAGCAGCGTGCGGCGCAGCGAATTGCCGAGCGTGTACCCGAAACCTGGCTCCAGGGGCTCGATGACGAACTTCGAGCGGTTATCAGCGATGACCTCTTCGGTCAGCGTGGGTCGCTGAGAAATGAGCATTGGTATTTCCTCCTGTACGGACGTCCACTATTTGACGCCCACGATGGGAAAGGGCCTGCGGCCCTGTGAGTGGTTGAGGAGTCCGGAGACTCCTCAACCACTCACGGGGTGCGAAGCGCCTTACTTCGAGTAGTACTCGACGATGAGCTGTTCCTGCAGAGCGATGTCGATCTGCGCGCGCTCGGGAAGCTGGTGAACCAGGATCCGCAGACGCGAGCCGACAACCTGCAGCCACCCGGGAACCGGGCGATCGCCGACGGTCTCACGCGCAACCTGGAACGGAAGCGTGGAGAGCGACTTCTCCTTGACATCGATGATGTCGTACTGCGAGACGCGGTAGCTCGGGATGTCGACCTTCTTGTTGTTCACGAGAAGGTGACCGTGCGTGACCAGCTGACGTGCCTGACGGCGCGTGCGAGCGAGGCCTGCGCGGTACACGACGTTGTCGAGACGCGACTCGAGGATGCGAAGCAGGTTCTCGCCGGTCTTGCCGGGGCGGTTGTTCGCCTCCTTGTAGTACAGGCGGAACTGCTTCTCCATGACGCCGTAGGTGAAGCGAGCCTTCTGCTTCTCCTGCAGCTGGAGCAGGTACTCGCTCTCCTTGATACGCGCGCGGCCGTGCTGTCCGGGCGGGTACGGGCGACGCTCGAATGCCTGGTCGCCTCCAACGAGGTCGACGCGCAGACGACGCGACTTGCGGGTGATGGGTCCGGTATAACGTGCCATTTTCTTCTACCTATCCTTCCCGCTATACCCGACGCCGCTTGGGCGGACGGCAGCCGTTGTGCGGCTGGGGGGTTACATCGGAAATGGTGCCGACCTCGAGGCCAGCAGCCTGGAGGGAACGGATTGCGGTCTCGCGACCGGATCCCGGTCCCTTGACGAAGACGTCAACCTTCTTGACACCGTGCTCCTGCGCCTTACGGGCAGCGCTCTCAGCAGCAAGCTGAGCGGCGAAGGGAGTCGACTTACGCGAACCCTTGAAGCCGACGTGTCCCGAAGACGCCCAGGAAATGACATTTCCGGCGGGGTCCGTGATGGACACGATGGTGTTGTTGAAGGTGCTCTTGATGTGAGCGGCGCCGTGCGGGATGTTCTTCTTATCCCTGCGACGCGTCTTCTGGGTCTTCTTCGGACCGGTGCTACGTGACTTCGGGGGCATTACTTCGCCTTCTTCTTGCCGGCAATGGTGCGCTTCGGACCCTTACGGGTACGGGCGTTGGTCTTGGTGCGCTGACCACGCACGGGCAGACCACGACGGTGGCGCAGGCCCTGGTAGCAGCCGATCTCGATCTTGCGACGGATGTCGGCCTGAACCTCGCGGCGAAGGTCACCCTCGACCTTGAGCGACTCCTCGATGTACTCGCGGAGCTTTGCCAGGTCCTCGTCCGAGAGGTCCTTGCTCCGGAGATCCGGGCTGACGCCGGTGGCGTCAAGGATTTCCTTGGAGCGGGTACGGCCGATGCCGTAGATGTATGTCAGTGCGATCTCCATGCGCTTTTCGCGAGGAAGATCAACACCAGAGAGACGTGCCATGGTGGCATTTCCTTATCGGTGTGCGGAGGTCTGCTCCCAGCCCTTCCCCTGTGCCTCTTGCCGAGTACCGACGCCCGAAGGCGCAGATGATCTCATCAACTAACTCAGTGGGGCCCCGGCCTCCGTGCCGGGGGTGAACCATTGTCCGACCTTGGCGATCGGTGAACGATCGCGTGGGGTCTCGTCAACAATGGCTGGTACTGGGAGGTCTTCTTTGCTTGTTGCCAAGCAGATCTTCGAAAAGCTAGATCTAGCCCTGACGCTGCTTGTGACGCAGGTTCTCGCAGATCACCATGACTCGACCGTTACGGCGAATCACTTTGCACTTCTCGCAGATCTTCTTGACGCTCGGCTGAACCTTCACGTCTTCTGATCTCCTGTTTTGTCGCAGCCCGCCGCGATGAACCGCGGCAGACATACTTCTCCCTGACCCAGGTCAGGTCCGGGAAGTTCGTTACTTGTAGCGGTAAACGATGCGTCCGCGCGACAAATCGTAGGGCGAGAGCTCTACGACAACGCGATCTTCCGGGAGGATGCGAATGTAGTGCTGACGCATCTTTCCGCTGATGTGGGCGAGGACCTTGTGGCCATTCTCGAGCTCAATGCGGAACATCGCATTGGGCAGCGGCTCGACTACTCGTCCTTCGACCTCGATGGCCCCGTCTTTCTTAGCCATATCCTCCGCGATCCGTTTGGTTTGGCATGCTTCGTGCATCGGCTTCCGTTACATTGGCACGCAATGGAAAGATCGTCGGCAGTTCGAAAGCCCGATCCCGGAGTGATCCGAGCGTAGGCACACGAACTATCGACGCGCATAGCGCACCGCCTAGCCATGTTACGCGATGTAAACGACCAGGCCAAATGCGCCTCCGGTCAGGGTGACGACACAGACCGCTCCCCCACCGAAAAAGTCCCAGCCTCGAAATGAGGCTGGGACTTCTCGAACATGAATCATGCTCGCTGCCAACACTTGTCAGCGACTGTGTCGACTACTCCGGCCGGAGTGTCAGAATCCGCGGACCGTCTTCGGTCACTGCGACAGTGTGTTCCCAGTGCGCCGCACGGGACCCGTCGGTCGTCACAACGGTCCAGTCGTCGTCGAGAATCACCGTGTCGGTGGTGCCGAGCGTGAGCATCGGCTCAATCGCCAGGCAAGATCCGACAACCAGTTCAGGACCCTTACCCGGGGCACCTTCATTGGCGAGGAACGGATCCATGTGCATTTCCCGGCCGATTCCGTGTCCGCCGTATCCGTCGACGATGCCGTAGGAACGACCGTGCAACTTCTCGGCGGCATGAGTACCGACCTCGATCGCGTGCGAAACATCCGTCAGACGGTTGCCGGCGATCATTGCCGCGATCCCGGCTTCCATGGAAAGCCGAGTGGCTTCGCTGAGCTCCTGATCGGCGACGCTGATCTCACCGACACCGAACGTCCAAGCGGAGTCACCGTGCCATCCGTCGAGGATCGCGCCACAGTCGATGGAAACCAGGTCGCCTTCAGCCAGGATGTCCTGAGCTGAAGGGATTCCGTGAACGACGCGATCGTTGACCGAAGAGCAGATCGAGCCGGTGAAGCCGTGGTACCCGAGGAACGAGGGCACGGCGCCGGCGTCACGAATGACGGATTCAGCGACCGCGTTCAATTCCAAAGTGCTGACACCGGGCTTCGCCGCAGCGCGAACCGCCACCAGCGCCGAACCCACGATCGCGCCGGCAGCAGCCATCGCGTCGAGTTCGCCCGCGGAGCGGAACGGAACAACCTTGCGTTTGCGCCCGAAGACCATTACTTACCCAACGCTGCCAGTGCGCGAGCGTTGACCTCTTCGACCTCGCCGATCGCGTCGACGGAGACGATGCTGTCCTTGTAGTAATCGAACAGCGGTGACGTCTCGTCGCGGTAGACCCGGAGTCGGTTGCGAATGACGTCCTCGGTGTCGTCTGCACGACCGCGGGCGAGCATACGCTCGACCACGATGTCCTCGTCGACGACGAAGGAGAGGACACCGTCGAGCTTGGTGTCGAGATCCTTCAAGATTCCCTCGAGTGCCTGAGCCTGTTCGACCGAGCGCGGAAATCCGTCGAGAAGGAAACCGTTTGCTGCGTCCGGTTCTGCGACGCGAGCCTTCACCATGTCGTTGGTGATCGAGCTCGGTACGAGTTCGCCGGCGTCGATGTACTTCTTTGCTTCCACACCGAGAGCGGTGGCCTGACCGATGTTCGCGCGGAAGAGATCACCCGTGGAGATATGGGGAACGCCGAACTTCTCGGACAAGATAGCGGCCTGGGTGCCCTTGCCGGCACCGGGAGGACCAAGGAGGACAAGTCTCACTTGAGGAACCCTTCATAGTTACGCTGCATTAGCTGACTCTCGATCTGCTTCACGGTGTCCAGGCCGACGCTGACCATGATCAGCACCGCGGTGCCACCGAACGGCAGGTTCTGCGCGCCGCCGCCATTCCCGATGTCGAGGAACAGGTTGGGCAGAACAGCAATGGTGCCGAGGTAAATCGCACCCGGAAGGGTGATGCGACTCAGCACGTAGTTGAGGTAGTCCGCGGTCGGCTGACCGGGTCGGATACCGGGGATGAAGCCGCCGAACTTCTTCATCTCGTCGGCGCGCTCTTCGGGATTGAAGGTGATGGCGACGTAGAAGTACGTGAAGAAGACGATCAGGCCGAAGTAGATCGCGATGTACACCGGGTTGGCCGGATTCACCAGGTAGGTGTTGATGAGGCGCTGCCACCAACTGGGGTCGACCGCTGTACTGGCCGAAGTCAGCTGTGCAATCAAGTTCGGGAGGTACAGCAGTGAAGACGCGAAGATCACCGGGATGACGCCGGCCTGGTTCACCTTCAGAGGCAGGTAAGTCGAGGATCCGCCGTACATCTTGCGTCCGACCATCCGCTTCGCGTACTGCACCGGGATACGACGCTGACCCTGCTCGACGAAGACGACACCGGCGATGATCAGCAGCGCTGCGAGGCAGACGAAGGCGAAGACCAGCGGACCACGGCTGTCGAGGATTGCCTTGCCCTCGCTCGGGATACGCGATGCGATACCGGCGAAGATGAGGAGGGACATACCGTTGCCGACGCCACGTTCGGTGATGACCTCGCCGAACCACATGACCATGGCAGCACCGGCAGTCATGACCAGCACGATGATGACAAGTCCGAAGATCGACTTGTCGGCGATGATGTCGTCACAGCCCTGGAGCAACTGTCCGCGTGCCGCAAGAGCGACGATGCCGGTCGACTGCAGGATTGCCAGAGCAATGGACAGGTAACGCGTGTACTGCGTCATCTTGGCCTGGCCGGACTGGCCTTCTTTCCGAAGTTCCTCGAACTTCGGAATCACCACGGTCAGGAGCTGCACGATGATGCTCGCCGTGATGTACGGCATGATGCCGATCGCAAAGATCGACATCTGCAGTAGAGCGCCGCCGGAGAACAGGTTGATCAGCGAGTAGATACCTGCTGAGTCACCGGAGTTGGCGATATCGATGCACTGACGCACACGGCCGTAGTCGACACCTGGGGACGGGATGAGAGCGCCGACCCGATACAGAGCCACCAAGCCGAGGGTGAAGAGGATCTTCCGCCTCAGGTCTGGGGTCCTGAGGGCCGAGACGAAGGCGGAAAGCAAAGATCCTCCTGGCACGACGGTAGGGAGACAGATCGTTTTGACCTGTCGAACTTTTGAACTCTAACAGTGAGCATTTGGGAACTAGGCGGGCAGACCACGAAAACCGGGTAAGCCGAAGATACATTTGCCACTCGGTGACCAGAATACTGGCCCGTCCGAGCATGCACGACCAATCTGTGACACGACCTCGTACCTGTGACACGACCTCGTAGACGCCGATGGCCGCACCGCAGCAAACGCTGCGCTGCGGCCATCGGACTAGCTACGCGTGATCACTCACAGCTCGGTGGCGGAACCACCGGCAGCAGCAATCTTTTCCTTGGCGGAACCGGTGAACTTGTCGACGGTCACCTGAACGGCAACTGTCAGTTCGCCGTCGCCCAGAACCTTGACGAGCTGGTTCTTGCGGACTGCGCCCTTGGCGACGAGATCCTCGACCGTGATTGCTCCACCTTCGGGGAACAGACGGGCGATGTCGCCGACATTGACGACCTGGTACTCGACGCGGAACGGGTTCGTGAAGCCCTTGAGCTTGGGCAGACGCATGTGAAGCGGCATCTGTCCACCCTCGAAGCCCACGCGCACGGTGTTACGTGCCTTGGTGCCCTTGGTACCGCGACCTGCGGTCTTACCACGCTTGCCGCCCTCACCGCGTCCAACACGAATCTTGTTGGACTTGGATCCCGGAGCGGGGCGCAGGTGGTGCAGTTTGATGGTCATGGTTAGACCTCCTCAACTGTTACGAGGTGGCGCACCACGTTGATCAGACCGCGGTTCTGTGCGTTGTCCTCACGAACAACGGTCTGACGGATGCCCTTGAGACCCAGCGTGCGCAGAGAATCCTTCTGGTTCTGCTTGGTCCCGATGATGCTCTTGATCTGAGTGACCTTGAGATCTGCCATTACTTCACACTCCCAGCAGCCTGTGCGCGAGCGCGAAGCATGCCGGCGGGTGCAACCTCTTCGAGGGTGAGGCCGCGGCGAGCCGCAACTTCCTCGGGACGCTGCAGACCCTTGAGCGCAGCAACGGTCGCATGCACGACGTTGATGGCGTTGTCGCTACCGAGCGACTTCGACAGGATGTCCGCGATACCAGCGCACTCCAGCACGGCGCGCACAGCGCCACCGGCGATAACACCGGTACCGGGGCTTGCCGGGCGAAGCATGACGATGCCGGCAGCAGCCTCACCCTGAACGGGGTGAGTGATGGTGTTGGCGATCATCGGGACGCGGAAGAAGCTCTTGCGAGCCTCCTCGACACCCTTCTGGATGGCCGCGGGAACTTCCTTGGCCTTTCCGTAGCCGACGCCGACCAGTCCGTTGCCGTCTCCGACGATCACCAGAGCGGTGAAGCTGAAGCGACGACCACCCTTGACGACCTTGGAAACGCGGTTGATCGTGACAACGCGCTCGATGAACTGTGACTTCTCCGCAGCGTTTCCGCCACGGCCACCGTCGCGACGGTCACGGCCGCCACCACGGTTGTCCCCACGAGCGTTGCTGTTGTCACCGCTGTTGGGGCCATTCTGTCCGGCGGGTCCGCTTCCGCCGTCACGCCTTTGACGTCCCGGCATCAGGCTGTCCTTCCGTTGAAAATGTTGGTCATCAGAACTTCAACCCGCCTTCGCGAGCCGCGTCTGCCAGGGCCGCGATGCGACCGTGGTAGCCGTGTCCGCCGTGGTCGAAGACAACTGCTTCCACGCCGGCAGCCTTGGCGCGCTCGGCGATCAGCTGACCGACCTTCGCGCTCGCAGCCTTCTTGTCGCCTTCTGCCACGCGCACGTCTGCTTCGATGGTCGACGCGGAGGCCAGGGTGTGGCCGGCCAGGTCGTCCACGAGCTGGACGTGGATGTGGCGCGAGGACCGGTTGACGACCAAGCGGGGACGCTCGGGCGTGCCGGAGACCTTCTTGCGGAGACGGAAGTGACGACGCGTCTTCGAGAGACGACGCTTGGTGGACGCATCCTTGCCCAGCGGAATCCGCTTGGCTTTCTGGTTTGCAGTCTGGCTCATATCACTTACCCGTCTTTCCGACCTTGCGGCGGATCTGCTCACCCTCGTAACGCACGCCCTTACCCTTGTACGGGTCCGGACGACGGAGACGACGGATGTTGGCCGAGATCTGCCCGACCTTCTGCTTGTCGATGCCGGACACCGAGAACCGGGTGGGCGACTCGACGACGAAGGTGATGCCTTCAGGAGCCTCGATCGGCACCGGGTGGCTGAAGCCGAGCGCGAACTCGAGGTCCTTGCCCTTCAGTGCCACACGGTAACCAACACCGTGGATCTCCATCTTCTTCGTGTAACCCTCGGTGACACCGGTGATGATGTTCGCAACCAGGGTCCGCGACAGACCGTGCAGCGCGCGGCTACGACGCTCGTCGTCGGGGCGCGTGACGCTCAGCGAGCCGTCCTCTGCCTTTTCGATTGCGATGGGCTCGGAGATGGTCAGCGCGAGGGTGCCCTTGGGACCCTTGACGGTGACATCCTGGCCGCTGATCGTGACGTCAACGCCCGCGGGGACGGTGACCGGAATCTTTCCAATACGCGACATTGTGGTGGCCTCCCTTACCAGACGTAGGCGAGGACTTCCCCGCCTACTCCTTGATTGGCCGCCTGGCGATCGGTGAGCAGACCGGACGACGTGGAGATGATGGCCACGCCGAGGCCTCCGAGGACCTTGGGCAGGTTGGTGGACTTCGCGTAAACCCGGAGACCGGGCTTGGAAACGCGACGCACGCCGGCGAGGCTACGCTCGCGGCTGGGACCGTACTTCAGATCGACGATGAGGGTCTTGCCGACCTCTGCGTCTTCGGTACGGAAATCGGAGATGTAGCCCTCGCGCTTGAGGATCTCGGCGATGTTCGCCTTGATCTTCGAGTGGGGAAGCTTCACCTCATCGTGGTACGCCGTGTTGGCGTTGCGCAGACGCGTCAAGAAGTCTGCGATGGGGTCAGTCATGGTCATAGGTCGACCTCGACACCTTTCTCGCTGTGGTTCCCATGCAACACCGGACGAATCCGATCGTGGGCCTCCAGCAATTCGGCTGGGCCGTCCGACTTGTGTCAGACGGCGTAAGTTACCGCACCGAGCTGAACGCATGCGTCAGCCACGGCAACCGCTCTAGTGTAGGGAACTTTGGCGCAGGTGTCCACCGGGATCCCATGTCGCCTCCCCCACTGCCGCCCGAAGGATGCGATCGGGAAGCTATCGACGCACCCCGAAATCTGAACTGCTCGTTCGGCACCGAAGAACGACACCGACGAACGATGATCGCTTTCAACCAGAGTCGCAGCGGGGCAGTTCTTTTCAGGATCGGCACGATTCACATCTCGATGAAAACCACGAATGGGCGTGGGTTCCAAAGGAACCCACGCCCATTCACATGCGTGGTGTGACGAAGCCCGAGGGCCTCAGATCACCAAGAGCTCTTGCGAACTCCGGGAAGCTCGCCGGCGTGAGCCATCTCGCGAACGCAGATACGGCACAAGCCGAACTTGCGGAACACCGAGTGCGGGCGACCGCACCGCTGGCAGCGGGTGTAGGCGCGAACCGCGAACTTGGGCTTCTTGTTGGCCTTGTTGACCAATGCCTTCTTAGCCATGCGCTCAGTTCTCCTTGAACGGGAAGCCGAGGTGCTTGAGCAGTGCACGGCCTTCTTCGTTGTTGGTTGCGGTGGTCACGACGGTGATGTCCATGCCGCGGGGGCGATCGATCTTGTCCACGTCGATCTCGTGGAACATCGACTGCTCGTTGAGGCCGAACGTGTAGTTGCCGTTGCCGTCGAACTGGTTGCCCGAGAGACCGCGGAAGTCGCGGATACGGGGCAGAGCGACAGACACGAGGCGGTCCAGGAACTCCCACATGCGGTCACCACGGAGGGTGACGCGTGCACCGATGGGCATACCTTCGCGGAGCTTGAACTGCGCGATGGACTTACGTGCCTTGCGGATCTCGGGCTTCTGGCCCGTGATCAGCGACAGGTCATGGACAGCGCCGTTGATCAGCTTGGCGTCACGGGCAGCGTCGCCGACGCCCATGTTGACGACAACCTTGACGACGCCGGGGATCTGCATGACGTTCGAGTAGTCGAACTCGCTGTTGAGCGCGTCCTTGATCTCAGCGCGGTAGCGTGCCTTGAGGCGCGGCTGGACCTTGTTTTCGGTGGAGGTCATGTCAGATGTCCTTCCCGTTCTTCCGGGAAATCCGAACGCGCTTGCCGGACTCTTCGTCGGTGCGGTAGCCCACGCGGGTGGGGTTTCCGTCCGAGTCGACGACTGCAACGTTGGAAACGTGGATCGGGGCTTCCTGCGTGACGATGCCGCCGGAGGATGCTCCGCGCTCGTTCGCGGAAACCGCGGTGTGCTTCTTGATTCGGTTCACGCCTTCGACGAGGACCTTGTCGGTCGCGGGGTAGGCCTGAATGACCTTGCCCTTCGCGCCCTTGTCCTTGCCGGCGATGACCAGAACGGTGTCACCCTTGTGCACCTTCATCACAGCACCTCCGGGGCAAGCGAAACGATCTTCATGAACTTCTTCTCGCGCAGCTCACGGCCGACGGGTCCGAAGATGCGGGTTCCACGGGGATCACTGTCAGCCTTGATGAGCACTGCAGCGTTCTCGTCGAACTTGATGTAGGAACCGTCCGGACGACGGCGCTCCTTGGTCGTGCGAACGATGACGGCCTTGACGACCTCACCCTTCTTGATGTTTCCACCGGGGATTGCGTCCTTGACGGTGGCGACGATGACGTCACCGATCCCGGCGTAGCGACGTGACGAACCGCCGAGAACGCGGATGCAAAGGATTTCCTTGGCACCCGTGTTATCAGCGACGCGAACTCGCGACTCCTGCTGAATCACTTGATCTCCCTAGACCTGGAATTTCGTGCGCAACGGATTACCGACCCGGTGCGCGCGGTCATTGTTGCCACCTGCGTCGTGTCTGAGCTGCAGTCCCACCGACTGACGTCGGGAGACGATCACTGCAAGCACCGTTCGAGCTGCGCACGTGAAGACACACCTCTGCCACAGGCAACCGTTCTATTGTAGGGAAGGGTTCACCGAATACCAAATCAGCCGTACTCGACGCAACTCGAACCCTTCGCCCGGAAAGCCCCGAAAGCCCCCGGAAAGCCGAATGGCCCACTCCCCCAAGGGGAAGCGGGCCATTCGGTGATACTCGATCAGCTCGAGGATTCGATCAGGCTTACTTGGCCTTTTCGAGGACCTCGACCAGACGCCAGTGCTTCGTCGCGGACAGCGGACGGGTTTCCATCAGCTGAACGCGGTCGCCGACGCCGGCAACGCCGTTCTCGTCGTGCGCCTTCACCTTGGTCGTACGGCGGATGATCTTGCCGTAGAGCTTGTGCTTGACGCGGTCTTCGAGCTCGACCACGATCGTCTTTTCCATCTTGTCGGACACGACGTATCCGACACGGACCTTACGGCTCGCGCGCTCTTCTGTGCTCACTGCTTTTTCCTCACTCATGCCGCGTCACCTGCATCCGGACCCACAGCGAGTCCGAGCTCACGCTCACGCAGGACGGTGTAGATGCGCGCGATCTCGTGACGAACGGTGCGCAGTCGTCGGTTGTTGTCCATCTGGCCGGTAGCCATCTGGAAACGAAGGTTGAAAAGCTCTTCCTTCGACTCACGGAGCCGGGTGACCAGCTCGTCTTCACTGAGCTCGCGGAGCTCTGCTGCTGGGGTTCCAGTAGCCATCAGAACTGCTCCTCTCTGGTCACGATCCGGCACTTGCACGGGAGCTTGTGCATCGCGCGGCGCAGGGCCTCACGAGCAATCTCCTCGTTGGGGTATGTCATCTCGAACAGAACGCGTCCGGGCTTGACGTTGGCAATCCACCACTCGGGCGAACCCTTACCGGAACCCATTCGGGTTTCGGCCGGCTTCTTCGTGAGGGGGCGATCCGGGAAGATGTTGATCCAGATCTTGCCGCCACGCTTGATGTGCCGAGTCATGGCGATACGAGCGGACTCGATCTGCCGGTTGGTGATGTAGGCAGGCTCGAGAGCCTGGATGCCGTAGTCACCGAAGGTCACCTGGGTACCGCCCTTGGCGGCACCCGAACGGCTCGGGTGGTGCTGCTTGCGGTGCTTGACCCGCCGTGGGATCAACATGCGTCAGCCCTCCTGATTCTGTTCAGTTGCGGGAGCATCGGCGGTTGCGGTCGCTGCGCGGCCGGCCTCGGTGCTGGTCGCAGTGGTACCGGTGGCACCGGAACGACGCGGACGGCTCGGACGCTCACGACGCGGGCGATCCCCGGCCGGTGCGGCCGTGTTGGCGGCGAGCTCACGCTTGCCACCGACGATGTCGCCCTTGTAGATCCAGACCTTGACGCCGATGCGACCGAAGGTGGTCTTGGCCTCGTAGAGGCCGTAGTCGATGTCCGCACGAAGCGTGTGCAGCGGCACACGGCCTTCGCGGTAGAACTCCGACCGGGACATCTCGGCGCCGCCGAGACGACCGGAGCACTGAACGCGGATTCCCTTGACGTTGGGCTGACGCATGGCCGACTGGATGGCCTTGCGCATTGCACGACGGAAGGCAACGCGGTTCGAGAGCTGCTCGGCCACACCCTGTGCGACGAGCTGTGCTTCAGCTTCTGCGTTCTTGACCTCGAGGATGTTCAGCTGAACCTGCTTGCCGGTCAGCTTCTCGAGCTCGGAGCGGATGCGATCGGCTTCGGCGCCGCGGCGGCCGATGACGATGCCCGGACGTGCAGTGTGGATGTCCACGCGAACACGGTCACGGGTGCGCTCGATTTCGACCTTCGCGATTCCTGCGCGCTCCATGCCGGTGGCGAGGAGCTTACGGATCGCGACGTCTTCCTTGACGTACTCCGCGTACTGCTTGTCTGCGTACCAGCGAGACTTCCAGTCGGTGGTGATGCCGAGACGGAAGCCGTGCGGGTTGATTTTCTGGCCCACTACTGAGCACTTCCCTTCCGGCGATTACGGGTCGATGTTCCGGTCTTCGGCAGGCTCTCCACGATCACGGTGATGTGACTGGTGCGCTTGCGAATACGGAACGCACGTCCCTGTGCACGCGGCTGGAACCGCTTGAGGGTCGCGCCCTCGTCCACGAACGCCGTAGCAACGACAAGCGTGCTGGGGTCGAGGTCGAGGTTGTTCTCGGCGTTGGCTGCTGCGGAGGCGATCACCTTGGCGACCGGCTCGCTCGCTGCCTGCGGCGCGAACTTCAGGATGTTCAGGGCGTCTTCAACCGAGCGCCCGCGGACCAGGTCCACAACTCGACGTGCCTTCATCGGCGTAACGCGAACGTGCTTCGCTACAGCCTTGGCAGTCGGGTTGGCGGTTTCGGTGTTGCTCATCGCCTCTTCGCCTTCCGATCATCCTTGATGTGACCCTTGAACGTGCGGGTCGGTGCAAACTCTCCGAGCTTGTGTCCGACCATGGAGTCGGAAACGAACACGGGGACGTGCTTGCGGCCGTCGTGAACTGCAAACGTGTGGCCGATGAAGTCCGGGATGATTGTCGAACGACGGGACCAGGTCTTGATGACCTGCTTGGTTCCCTTTTCGTTCTGTACATCCACCTTCGCGAGGAGGTGGTCATCGACGAACGGGCCCTTCTTAAGGCTGCGTGGCATCCTTCACTCCCTCCTAGCGCTTGTTCTTGCCGGTGCGGCGGCGACGGACGATCATCTTGTCGCTTGCCTTGTTCTTGCGGGTACGGCCTTCAGGCTTACCCCACGGGCTGACCGGGTGGCGTCCACCTGAGGTCTTGCCCTCGCCGCCACCGTGCGGGTGGTCGACCGGGTTCATCACGACACCACGAACGGTCGGGCGCTTGCCCTTCCAACGCATACGGCCGGCCTTGCCCCAGTTGATGTTCGACTGCTCGGCGTTGCCGACCTCGCCGACGGATGCGCGGCAGCGCACGTCGACGCGACGGATTTCACCGGAAGGCATACGCAGCGTGGCGTAGCTGCCTTCCTTACCGAGGAGCTGGATGCTGGCGCCTGCGGAACGAGCCATCTTGGCTCCGCCGCCGGGACGCAGTTCCACACCGTGGATGGTGGTACCAGTCGGGATGTTGCGCAGCGGCAGGTTGTTGCCCGGCTTGATGTCGGCGCCTGCACCGGACTCGACCGGTGAACCCTGCACCAGGCCCTTGGGGGCGATGATGTAGCGCTTCTCACCGTCTGCGTAATGCAGGAGTGCGATGTTCGCTGTGCGGTTGGGGTCGTACTCGATGTGAGCGACCTTTGCCGGGATGCCGTCCTTGTCGTTGCGACGGAAATCGATCAGTCGGTATGCACGCTTGTGTCCGCCACCCTTGTGACGGGTGGTGATACGACCGTGTGCGTTACGTCCACCGCGACCGTGCAGCGGGCGAACCAGCGACTTCTCGGGGGTCGACCGAGTGATCTCGGCGAAGTCCGAGACGCTCGAGCCACGACGGCCCGGTGTTGTCGGCTTGTACTTACGGATTGCCATGAGTCTTCTCGTCCTCTATGTCTCGTCAAGTCCCGGCGCTTACGCGACCGGTCCTCCGAAGATCTCGATGGGCTTGCTGTCAGCGGACAGGGTCACGAGCGCGCGCTTGGTGTCCTTGCGCTTGCCGTAACCGAATCGGGTCCGCTTACGCTTGCCCTGACGGTTGGCGGTGTTGACGCTGGTCACCTTGACGCCGAAGACCTTCTCGACGGCAATCTTGATCTGCGTCTTGTTCGAGTCCGGGTGCACCAGGAAGGTGTAGGTGCCTTCCTCGATCAGTCCGTAGGACTTCTCGGAGATGACCGGAGCGAGCAGGATGTCGCGGGGGTCAGCGATGGTGCTCACTTGGCGTCCTCCTTGTTCTGAGCGCTCTCTGCGGGCCCGTGGATGAACGCGTTGAGTGCCTCGACGCTGAACACGACATCGTCTGCATTGAGCACGTCGTAGGTGTTGAGCTGGTCGGGTGCAATGGGATGCACGCCTTCCAGGTTCTGCACGCTCTTCCAAGCGGCTACATCCTGGCGACCCACGACGAGCAGCAGCTTCTTGCGATCCGAAATCTCGCCGAGGAACGCGATTGCGCCCTTGGTCGAAGGCGTCTGCCCTGCAACCAGTTCGGTGATGACGTGGATGCGCTCGTTGCGTGCGCGGTCAGAGAGGGCTCCGCGAAGAGCGGCTGCCTTCATCTTCTTGGGGGTGCGCTGGCTGTAGTCACGCGGCTGCGGGCCGTGAACGGTTCCGCCGCCGACGAACTGCGGTGCGCGAGTCGAGCCCTGGCGTGCGCGGCCGGTGCCCTTCTGGCGGTACGGCTTCTTGCCACCGCCGCGGACGTCGCCGCGGGTCTTGGTGGAGTGGGTTCCCTGACGAGCAGCTGCGAGCTGCGCGACGACAACCTGATGGAGAAGCGCGATGTTGGCCGGAGCGTCGAAGATCTCAGCGGGGAGATCGACGGTGCCGTTGGTCTTGCCGCCGGCGACCTTGACGTCCAGGGTCAACTTGGTCTCGGTGCTGGTCATGCCCGTGCACCACCCTTCACTGCACTCTTGACGATCACGAGGCCGCCCTTGCGGCCGGGGATCGCACCCTTGATCAGCAGCAGGCCGTTCTCTGCATCCACCTTGTGGACCGAGAGGTTCTGCGTCGTGATGCGGTCGCTACCCATGCGTCCGGACATGCGCATGCCCTTGAACACGCGGCCGGGAGTTGCACAGCCACCGATGGAGCCCGGGCGGCGGTGAACAGCCTGGGTACCGTGCGACGCGCCCTGTCCCTTGAAGCCGTGACGCTTCATGGTTCCGGCGAAGCCCTTGCCCTTGCTGGTTCCGGTGACGTCGACGTATGCGCCGTCCTCGAAGACCTCGGCGGTGAGCTCCTGGCCGACCTCGTAGTCGGAGGTGTCCGCAACGCGGAGCTCCACTACGTGGCGACGCGGGGTCACACCAGCCTTGGTGAACTGGCCGGAAGTCGGCTTGTTCACCTTGCGCGGGTCGATGGCGCCGAACGCGAGCTGAACGGCGCTGTAGCCGTCACGCTCTTCGGTACGGATCTGGGTTACGACGTTCGGCCCAGCCTTCACGACGGTGACCGGGACAACCCGGTTGTTCTCGTCGAAGACCTGGGTCATGCCGAGCTTGGTGCCCAGGATTCCCTTGATCTTGGTATCAGTCATTGTTTTTGTCTCCGCCGTCACTGAATGTTCACGTCGACACTGGCCGGAAGGTCGATGCGCATGAGCGCGTCAACCGTCTTCGGCGTCGGGTCGAGAATGTCGATCAGCCGCTTGTGAGTACGCATCTCGAAGTGCTCGCGCGAGTCCTTGTACTTGTGCGGCGAGCGGATGACGCAATATACGTTCTTCTCGGTCGGCAACGGCACAGGTCCAACGACGCGGGCACCCGTACGGGTTACCGTCTCGACGATCTTGCGCGCTGACGCGTCGATCGCCTCGTGGTCGTAGGCCTTGAGCCTGATGCGGATCTTTTGTCCCGCCACGCTTAGTGTCCTTTTCTTGCCGCGTTTCGTAGCCCGCCTGGTCAGGCTCGAGCTACCTCGTCTGCACAGTCCTTGCCTGGACGATGACACGACGAACACTGAAGCGATCGGGACCAAGTCCAAGTTCTCGGGAGTACCGAGATTCGGATCGAGATCAGGATCTGCTGCCGCTGTTCGTTTGTCATTGTTCTCCGGTACACGCGGTCGGGCGTGTCGCCTTCTCACTCATCCTGCGCCGGACAATCTTTCGATTATCTGGCGCGTGATGCGTACCGGACGTGTTCGATGTCGAACACAAAGTAGGTACTGCTTCCGTCCTGCATTACTTCTCGTCTTGCATGGTCACAGTCGTTGACCCGATTACCCTGACGGGATCTGCGATCGATCGTCTGTGACGTCTTACCCTTACCCGATCACGGCCGCAATCGACCGCGTCCCGGACAAGGCAACCCGACCAGTATGCCGTACCTGGCCCAAATCCTCAACTCCCCCGAACTGCCTTTTCCGAGTGAGCTGCGCGACAACAAACTTACTCAGAAGTAAGATAGGCCTATGACTACCTCCAGCCCTACCTATCGCGGATGGCAGAAATTGCCGGACAATGCCCTCGGACATGCAGTTTTCTCGGCGGCGATGTCCATTCGCGTGCCCTATTTCGCCTCTGTTCTCCCCCGGGTGACCAAGTTGGAACCAGGGCTCTGCGAGGTCCGCTCCCCCAAATGGTGGGGCGTCCACAATCATCTCGGCACTTTCCACGCGATCGCTGCATGCAATCTCGCGGAGGTCGCAATGGGCATGCTGAGCGAAGCGACGGTTCCGAACTCGCACCGCTGGATCCCCAAGTCAATGAAGGTCGACTACCTCGCCAAGGCCGAGACCGGCCTGCGGGCGGTCGCCCGACTCGAGACTTTGCCGGACTTCGCGGCGATCGAGAGTGGCACGGAACTTCTCGTTCCCATCTCGATCTTCGACCGGGGCGGCAAGGAAGTAGTCCACGCCGAAATCACCACCTGGGTCTCCCCCAAGTAGGCACTCACGAACCCGCCTGCATCGCAACCTGATTCGCCCGCCAAACAGGTTTCGCGGAATTAGGCACCACCGCAGGTTTCGGCGAATGACGATCGTGGAACACCTCCCCGAACGGCGATGGTCGGTCGGGGTGCCGGTGTCCGGAGGTGGGTTGCGTTCCGGGCACCACATTGTCGACCTCGCGTCACGCCGAGCACCGGGAGGCCTCGTGGAAGAGTTCTTGACCACAACGAGTTCCGAAGCAGGCACGCAGACCTCGTCGTATCCGGACGAGGCCGAGGGATTGGACAGCTTCCGGCGCGACCTCGACGCCATCGACGCTCTACTTCTCGAGACGGTGCGGCAGCGGCTGGAACTCTGCCTGCGCATCGGCGAGTGGAAGCGCTCCCGCGAGGTTCCGATGATGCAACCCGGCCGCGTCCGCCTCGTGCAGGAGCGGGCGCGTGAATTCGCCCGTAGACACGACCTCTCCCCCGACTTCTTCAACGCCCTGTACGAGCTGATGATTGCCGAGACCTGTCGACTCGAAGACCTGGTGATCAACGCACCTGTTGAGGAGGAGGACACTGTTCGGGAATCCGTCGGACCGAGATCAGGATCATCGACATGAGTTCCCGCACCCTTCTGGTGGACAATTACGACTCGTTCACCTACAACCTGTTCACCCTGTTGACCGAGGTCAACGGGGTTGTGCCGACCGTGGTCCGCAACGACGCGGATTGGGATTCCCTCGATCTCGCGTCGTACGACAACGTGGTCATCTCCCCAGGTCCCGGCCGGCCGGATCGCGACCGTGATTTCGGAATCAGCCGCCGTTTCATCGAAGAAGCGCCTCTCCCACTTCTCGGTGTCTGTCTCGGCCACCAGGGCCTGTGCGAGTTGTTCGGCGCGGACGTGGTGGTTGCGCCCGTCCCGATGCACGGCCGGATTTCGCTGATCGATCACGACGGTTCGGGCATCTTTGCCGGACTTCCGTCGCCGTTCCGAGCTGTTCGCTACCACTCGTTGACCGTCGAGAATCTGCCGAACGCCTTCGTTCGTACCGCGTGGACGTCCGACGGTCTGCTCATGGGTGTCCGGCACCGGACCAAGCCGATGTGGGGAGTTCAGTTCCATCCGGAGTCCATCAGCACCGAGTTCGGCATAGATTTGCTCGCGAACTTCCGCGATCTGTCCGTCGGACGCACTCTGGATTCGGTGATCCGACCCGAACCTGTTCCGCAAACACCCGACCTGCGGCCGGCGATCAACTACGACGTCGACGACGTGACTCTCGATTTTGCAGTGGACCCGTCGGCGGCCTATGCAGCACTGTTCGCCGACGGCCCGAACGCGTTCTGGCTGGACCGCGCGGCAACCGCAGAGCCGAGTGCGCGCTTTTCGATTCTCGGCGATTCGTCGGGGCCACTGGCCGAGTTCATCACGTACGACGTGCAAGCCGAGGTACTGACTGTCAGCCGAAAAGGCTTGTCCGACGAGCACATTCGAGTTCCTTTCTTCGATTACTTGGACGCACAACTCTCGACACGCTTCGTGCCCTCGCATCCGGAACTCGACTTCAACCTCGGCTACGTGGGCTACCTCGGCTACGAACTGAAAGCACAGACCGGAGGAAGGGCAGTCCATCCGGCACCCACTCCTGATGCCGCTCTGGTGTTTGCCGATCGCGCCGTCGTCATCGATCACACCGCGGGCCGCACTCACGTTTTGAGGTTGCGCGAGAAAGTCCGGGACGCCGGCTATGACGATTGGCTCGAATCGACCGTCGACACCCTGGCGCGGATCGGCGCGGACCTTCCGGAACGCACCCCCGTTCCGCTGATCAGCGACACCGTCTGGACGCAGGCTCGCCTTCGGCATGATCGCGATCAGTACCTGTCGTTGATCGGAACGGCCCTCTCGGAGATCCGGGCAGGTGAGTCCTACGAGGTGTGTCTGACCAACATGGCGAGCGTCGACGAGACGATCGATGCACAGCAGGCGTTCGAGTATCTGCGCTCGATCAATCCGACGCCGTACAGCGCACTTCTCGACTTCACCGGTATCTCGGTGGTCTCGGCCTCGCCTGAGCGGTTCCTTCGTGTCGACTCGGCCGGCAACGTCGAGTCCAAGCCGATCAAAGGGACCCGCCCGCGCGGCGTCACCCGAGCGCGTGATGCTGCCCTACGGCAGGACCTGCTCGACAGCGAGAAGGACCGCGCCGAGAACCTGATGATCGTGGACCTCACCCGCAACGACCTCACCAAGGTCTGCGTTCCGGGAAGTGTCCACGTTCCGAGGCTGTTCGCGATCGAGTCGTACTCGTCCGTTCACCAAATGGTGTCGACGGTGCGCGGACACCTGAGTCCGGGGTCGTCGGCGGTGGACTGTGTGCGTGCCGCGTTCCCCGGTGGATCGATGACCGGCGCCCCGAAGGTACGGACGATGGAGATCATCGACCGCCTCGAATCAGGCCCACGTGGGGTCTACTCGGGATCGATCGGGTACTTCGCGCTCGGTGGCGCCGCGGACCTCTCGATCGTGATCCGGTCGCTGGTCTGCACCGAGAGCGGCGTGACCTTCGGAATCGGCGGTGCCATCACAGCGTTGTCCGATCCGGAAGAAGAATTCGACGAGACCACGGTCAAGGCGTCGACGCTGCTCCGTGCGCTCGATGCGGTGTCCTCACGGGTCCTCGAGTACGGCGGGTAGATCCAGCCATGACGGCGTCATCAGGCACAGCGACGGTTGTCGGCGGGCTGGGTGCCGTCGGATCCATGTTCGTCGAACTGCTTCGCGCCGGGGGGTCGACCGTCACCGTCGTCGACCCAGCAGGCAGCGATCCCGACGGAGATGTAGTCGTCGGAGACATCACGAAACCCAGTGAGCAAGTCCTCGCGCACGTGGAGTCCTCGCGCATCATCGTGCTCGCGGTTCCCGAACAGGTCGCTCTAGCCGCACTACCGAGCCTTCGGACATCCGGCGCTCTCGTTGTGGACACGCTGTCGGTCAAATCGCGGATGGACGCAGCAATCGCCGACGCCGGCCGAGAAGGGGAATTCCTCGGACTCAACCCCATGTTCCGTCCGTCGCTCGGGCCACGCGGTCGGGCCGTCATCGCAGTGCCGTACGTCGGCGGTCCGCAGTCCGACAGATTCCTCGACATCGTGCGCTCGTGGGGAGCGTCGGTCGCGGTGATGGACGCCGATCGTCACGACCGGTTGGCTGCGGCCACCCAGGTTCTGACACACGCGTCGGTGCTGGCTTTCGGCGTTGCCCTGGCCGAACTCGGAGTTTCCGCGGACGAACTCCTCGCGGTCGCCCCTCCCCCGCATCGGGCCTTGCTCGCGCTCCTGGCGCGTGTAGCCGGCGGCGAACCGGAGGTGTACTGGGACGTACAAGCGGGCAATCCGTACGCAGGTGCGACACGAAAAGCACTGTTCGATGCCACCGCACAGGTGGACAGGGCGGCCGAGACCCTCGGCGACTTCACGACGCTGATGAAAACCGCCGACGCAGCGCTCGACAATCGCTCAGGCGAATTGAACGCGGAGTGCCAGAGCTTGTTCGATCGCATTTCCGAAGGGCACGGAGAGATCGCCGAAGGGCACAGAGAGTAGGGCACGATGAGACCTGGAGTGAGTCCGCCCAGCCTCCCGGAGTACGACGCCTCCGATCCGGTCGAGAGTGCAATCGTCCGCCGCCTTGCGAGCAATTGGGCGCGCCGGGCAACCGTGAAGAAGGCGGAACCGGAACTGGACGATCTCTTCGATTCGTCGCTGTCCGACTACCCCGAAGCACTTCTCCCGTTCGCGGAGCATCCGACCTACCTGGCATTGAGCCCCGAGCAGAAGCAACGCCTGCAAGCCTGGGCATGGATCGCGTTCAACAAGAACGTCATGGACATCGAGAAGTACGTCGTCAATCCCGGCTTCGACGTTCTCGCCGAAGACCGACTCGGCGTCGGTCTCGGAGATTGGGCTGCAGTGGCGGTCAATCAGGCGATGGTCGACGAGCAATATCACACGCTCATGCACTTCAATGCCAGTTCAGCGACCCGTCGAGGCAGGGGCTGGGGGCTGCCGGCGAAGGCACTGCCAGACGTCCTGACGGTCCGCACGCGGGCGCAAGCTCTCGACGCAGCCGAGGGGCCTCGCAAGATTGCCCTGACACAGTTGGCGTTCATGACCGTCGCCGAGGTGTCGATCACCGCATACCTCGACCTGATCTCGGACGACCCGGGCGTGCAGTCGATCAACCGCGCGACCATTCGGTTGCACGCTCGCGACGAGTACTGCCATGCCTCGATTGCCGGGGAACTGGCGGTACTGGTCTGGGATTCCTTGAATCGTGGAGATCGCAGCTATCTACTGGAAGGCTTCGAGGGCGCCATGCGCGCTTTCAGCGGGACCGACTTCGGCGCGTGGCGAGCAATCATGGAGATCGAAGCCGTAACCGGCGGACAGAAGATGCTCGACGACATCGAATCGGGACGGCGCAACAACCTGTTCGTCCAGGACTTCAGCGGTATCGAGAGGTTGTACAAGACCTTGAATCTGGACAGGATGTAGCCGACTCTCACGAATCCACGGGCATAGTGCGGGCTCCGGAACCTGACAGCAGTTTCCGCCATGACAACCGATCGGTTTGCCGGTCGTACATTCGGTACGCCGGCCACAACAGAGCATGCAGAATTGACGTCTTGAGAATCATCAAACGAAGTCGTGTAGTCATAGCCTGGTGATACTCGAGCGTTGTCACCGAAGCCTTGTTGTATGACAGAAACTCGATGGGTCCAGTCTCTCCCCTACGACCGGAGATTTCGCTGCGCATGTCCAGGTCAGTGCCGAACTGCATCCCTGCCTTCATCAGGCACAGCGACAGATCCACGTCTTCGTGAATGTCGGTGCGATCACTGACCTTGTCGCGGATCGAGCGCCACGACGTCGCCCGAATCGCCATATTCGAACCAGTCAGTGCGTGCGCCGGTTTGATTCCGTGGAAATCGCCACGGGCCTCGGCTTTGTTCACCGCTGCTCGTTGAAGACCCGAAAACGGTGACTCGTAAAACAACGAGAAACCGGTAACGGCATCAAGATCATGAGAAGCGAAGGAACTTCGAACCGCTCGCGCCCACCCTGGTGCGACACGCGAATCCGCATCGACCCTGCCGATGAATTCACCCACTGCGATGTCGAACCCGGCATTACGTGCATGAACAACGCCCTGACGCGGTTCTACAAGATATCGAATTCGAGAATCCCGCTGCTCGAAAGAACGCGCGATTTCAGGGGTGCGATCGGTGGAATTGTTGTCGACAACTATTATCTCGAGGATCTCGTCCCCTTGACAAGCGAGGGACTCCAAACACCCGGCGATGTAGTCCTCCTCGTTGTACACGGGAACCACCACTGACAACGTGCCGATATCCATGAGCAGTAGGTTACCTCGCCAGAGGGAGTCGACTTGATGATCGAGTCAGGGGTGCCCGTCGATCGAGTACGAACTCGTAGTATTCGACGAGCATTCAGGACGCGCGAACACGGTTCACACCTGTCGGCGACCCGAAATCAGGCCCGGTATCGGACACTGTGCGATATCGCACATTCCCGTCGGTCGGCCTGACCGCGGCTTATCGCCAAGCTGCACATTTGCATCGATCCCCACCGCGCGAAGGCCGGAACGAGGTTGTCCCTCCGGTAACATCCACTGTGCATCCGGAGATAGACGTACAAGGTTCCCGCAACCACTGGGGTCCTTACCAGTGACTCCGGCTCGGGCTACGGCTTGCTCGAGAAAGGACAGTGCCGAGAGGCCCTGTCCAAGCACAGCTCGGCCCGAACACCCATGTAGACAGCGGAGAATTGATGCCCTTATCGACGGACGCGGCGGTAGTCGTGGAGGACGTTCACAAGTCCTTCAAGGATGTGCACGCATTGCGTGGCATCAACTTCCAAGCTCCCAAGGGCACAGTGCTCGGCATCCTTGGACCCAACGGCGCAGGTAAGACCACCACCGTCAAGGTTCTGTCCACGTTGATTCGGCCTGACCGCGGCGTCGCAATGGTTGCCGGATACGACGTCGCTCGCAACCCAGCCGACGTTCGCCGTTCGATCATGATGACTGGCCAGTTCGCCGCACTCGACGACGCACTCACCGGACGCGAGAACATCGAACTGTTCGCTCGCCTGATGGGCCTCGATCGCGCATCCGCCAGGCAACGCGCCGTGGACCTTCTCGAGGAATTCGATCTCGTGGAAGCTGGGGGGCGAGCCGTTGCAGGCTACTCCGGCGGCATGCGACGACGCATCGACATTGCGTGTGGATTGGTAGTGAGGCCAGAAGTCGTATTTCTCGACGAGCCGACGACTGGACTGGACCCCCGCAGCCGCCAGAGCGTGTGGAACCTCGTGCAGACTTTGAAGGAGCAAGGCATCACGGTTCTGCTGACCACTCAGTACCTCGAGGAAGCTGACCTCCTCAGCGACAACATCATTGTCATCGACAAAGGATCTGTCATCGCGGAAGGGACGGCCAACGAATTGAAGGCACGAACCGGCGCCAGCTTCTGCGAAATCGTTCCCGCCGAGGCAAGCTTGCTGGGGCCAGCAGCCAACGCGTTGGGTAATTTGGTTCCGCCGGACTTCCGCTTCGATCTGGCAGTCGAGAACGGCCGAATTGCAATTCCCGCACCCCGTGGTTCTGCGACCCTTGCAGAAGCTCTGCGGCGTCTCGATCACGCACGGATACCACTCGCGGACATCGCCCTGCGCAGGCCTTCACTTGACGACGTGTTCCTGTCGTTGACGGGGCAGTCGCGTCCGAGCGAAACAAGCGATGCGACGTGACCACGACGACGAAATACGCAACTCAAGATCTTGCCTTGAAACAGGTAGGTCAACGGTCCATCACGGTGCCGAATGCAGCTCGGATCGGACGCCATCGTCGTCCGCAGCCATCCGCGGTCACACAGTGGTGGACCCTTACCGGCCGTACCGTTCGCGCAATGATTCGCCGGCACGAATTGCTAGTCGCAATCGTCGCGCCATTGATCTTCACGGTCGGCTTTTACCTGCCCCTCAAGTTCGTAATGCAGCTGCAGGGAATCAATTACGCACAGTTCTTGATGCCGATCATCGTCTTGCAGGCGATGGCCTTCACTTCGATCTCAGCGGCGCAGATGTCGGCGACCGAACGCATCACTGGCTTCAGCAGTCGGATGCAAACCATGCCGGTTTTCGGCCCGGTTCCACTGTTTTCGCGGATGAGTAGTGGATTCCTCCGATCCGTCGTCTCCCTGACGGCAGCAGTGATCTACGGATACGCGATCGGATTTCGCTTCGTCGGTGGTCTGTCACAGGCCATGCTCTTCTGCGTGATCGCGTTGACTTTCAGTACGTGTTTGTCGCTCGGCGGTGATGCAATCGGCTCGCTGTCGAAGAGCCCACAAGCAACCAGTCAGGCATTGACACTTCCCCAATTGATCCTCGGAATGCTCTCGTGTGGATTTGTTCCGGAGAGCGGATTCCCGGAATGGATCCGGCCGTTCGTACGCAATCAGCCCGTATCTCAGTTCTCCTACGCCATGCGGGACCTGGCTGCCGGCACCCTCACCCCGAATACGTTGGTGCCAGTTGCGGCTTGGTCGATCGGTTTGATAGCGGTATGCGGGCCACTCGCATACTGGGCAAGTACGAGGCGAGCGTGATGAGTTCTCTCGAGAAGCGTGAGGAGATACGCAGTGGGAGGGCGCTCGCGTTCCCTCTTCCCAACGCGGCACTACCCGAGAACTCGGCCAGCGCGCTCTGGACCCACAGCCTTATTCAGGCGAAGCGGCTTCTGATCAACTGGGCGCGCGATCCTTCAACGACTGTTCAGGCGCTCGTTTATCCCGCGTTGACCTTGATCATGTTTCGCGTTGTTCTGGGAAATTCCATCACAGCTGCCACCGGGCAGCCGAGTATCTATGGGACTGTCCCGCTCATCATTCTCGTGGGGGCGATGTTCGGTTCGATCGCCAGCGCAGTTGGCTTGCGGGGCGAGCGGAAGAGCGGTCTGCTCGGTCGATTCTGGACGCTGCCCGCACACCGAGCATCGGGCCTGGTGGGCCGGATGATCGCTGAAGCCGTTCGAGTTCTACTGACAACGATCGTCATCATCGGCGTTGGTTATGCCGTCGGCTTCCGGTTCACTCAGGGCCCGCTTGCGGCAGTGGCAATGATACTTCTACCCATCGCATTCGGCATTGGGTTCGCGGTGATGGTCACGGCTCTCGCCACGATGTCGGAAAATGTCCCGCTCGTCGAATTGGTTTCCATTGGGTGCACCCTGTTGATGTTCTTCAACAGTGGTTTTGTCCCGACAATGGCATATCCGGTCTGGCTTCAACCCGTAATTGCCGCACAACCGATGTCCGTCGCAGTCGACGCTATGCGCGGACTTTCGCTCGGAGGCCCGGTCCTGGTGCCAGTTCTGAAAATGCTTGCCTGGTCAGCGGGAATGATCGCTGTTTTTCTATATCCTGCGATTCGGGGTTACCGCCGGGCTGCGGAGACTTCATGACAGACGCATCCAGCGAGTGTGGCCTTATACCAGAATTTAAATATCTAAATACGGTAACAGTCCACAAACAATAACCGACTCAATTCTCTGAATGCGACAAGGTCGCAATCGACAATGAATCAACCGAAAGGTATGAGGTCTTGACGCGAAATTCTACGACCTGGCGACGCACCGTACAGATCGGTGCATTGGCCGTTGCCGGCTCACTGCTCACAGCCGGTCTCGCGCAGGCCACCCCCGCGCGCGTCGGTGGCGACTCATCCGAAACAGCGTCGACGGGCTCCTACATCAAATCCGTCGAGAAGGTCAATGACCGTCAGCTCGTCGTCAACGTCTATGCGGCGTCGATGGACAAGGACGTTCCGATTCAGGTGATCACCCCGGCCGACAACTCCGAACCTCGCCCGATCGTCTATCTGCTGAACGGTGCCGGCGGCGGAGAAGATGCCGCGACATGGGAACTACAAACTGATGTAGTCGATTTTTTCGCTGACAAGAACGTGAACGTCGCCACGCCTGTCGGTGGGCGTCTCTCCTACTACACCGACTGGGAGAAGGACGACCCCAAGGCCGGACGCAACAAGTGGTCGACCTTCCTGGGCAAAGAATTGCCCCCGTTGTTGAACGAAGAGCTGGGGAGCAACGGTAAGCAAGCCATCTCGGCCATCTCGATGTCCGGTACGTCGGTACTGAACTTGGCGATCGAGTACCCCGGTTTCTACAGTTCTGTTGCCGCTTACAGTGGCTGCGCACAGACCAGCGATCCCCTCGGACAAGCATTCGTCCGGACGACCACGGAATGGATCGGCGGCGTCGACGACATCACGAATATGTGGGGACCATTGGACGGACCGGGATGGGTCGAACACGATCCGCTCGTCAACGCAGAGAAGCTGCGTGGGACGCCCATCTACATGAGCACCGGAAACGGGCTTCCTGGAATTCCGAACGACACATTCCTCAACCCACGTCTGAGTGATGGTCGCGCATATACGGAGAACCAGATCATCATCGGCGGCCCGATCGAAGCAGCGACCAACCTTTGCACTTCGAACATGGCCAAGCGCCTGTATGAATTGAATATTCCGGCCGTTGTCGACTTCCAGCCGGTCGGGACCCACTCGTGGGGCTACTGGCAGGATCAGCTACACAAATCATGGCCGTTCATCGCCGGTTCGCTCGGAATCTGAGACAACCGCAGGAACATTCTCAACCAGCCAGCCTGTTCTTCTCGATCAAATGCGAGAAGAACAGGCTGGCTTTCCTCTATACCTCAGTCCGTAGGTACATGGCTTGCGGAATAGCTGACATCAACGAGGGCTTCGCCAGAAAAAGTGACTGAAGTGATCGAAGTGTGAGCCACATCGCGTTCATGCTGCCGACGCCACAATGATTCGCTCCTCAACGAACGCCGCAAGGTACAGATGGGCAGCTCGTGGCTGAAGCACACGCCCTCCTTGCCCGCGCTCCGACGCCGAGCCGAATCCAGGGCAGCAGACATACGTCTGACCATCGATTTGTAGCTCTCCCCCCACGAAGGCGTCACTGGATTCCACGTTTTGAGCAGCAACCCGACCGACGGCTTCAGTCTCGGGTCTCCCGCTGCGATCCCGTCGAACCTTCCCTCCCACTCCACAAGATCTTCGTTCTTCTCGATGGGTAGATTCAACAAATCGGCTAGCGGAGTGGCAGTTTCAATCGCGCGTTCGAGCGGGCTGGAGAAGATCGAAGAGATTGGACGATCACCGAGAATCTCGGCGACTGCCTTCGCCTGGCGATTGCCCAATTCGGAAAGCGAGTATCCGGGTAGCCGGCCGTAAATTACTTTCGACGGATTGAACACCTCTCCGTGACGTACAAAATGCACGACAGTGCGAGGTTCGGCCGACCGAGCCGGGGTTTCATCAGTCATGACGAGCGCTTCTCCTGCGTACGTAGGTACTCGGCGACGATCGGCCCGATCAACTCGAGCTTGTCCGGATGCATCATCGACGTGTGATTGCTGTCGATATCGATGTCAGTGATCTGTCCACCGATCACCGATCTCCATTCGTCTGTCACTGTGAAGTCCATGTCCATGCCCGCAGCTGCCCGGAACATCACCACGTCGCCATCATATTTGCGCGGCTCATACCCGGAGATCAATTCACCACTCGCCGAAGCGAAGTCGTAAAGTGCGCCAATCTGTGTCTCAGTCATGAACGACACCGAGTCCAGCGTTTTACCGATGGCGATGATCTGGCTGCGATCAAGAGAATTGACGTCGGCACCTTCACCGAGTTCCACTCCCCAACTAGCTGCCATGTCACGGGTGTTCTCGAGCGCTACATCATCGTCGACCTCCCTCGGATGACGTGGATCCACCATGAACAGAGAGACCTCGAAACCTTGCTCGCGTAGAAGAACAGCACATGCATGGCCGATGAACCCTCCAACTGAGTGGCCGATTATGTTAAACGGCCCAGTCGGATTCACATCGATCATCTCACGCACGTAACGGTGCGCTAGCTCGTCGACAGAGGTCGGTAATGCCCACGCCTCCGTCATTACGGGAGTTTGCAGGCCGTAGATCGGTGTATCTGCCTCTAGATACGGAGCGAAGCCCGAGGCCTTCCACGCCAGACCACTCATTGCATGGATATAGAAGAGCGGTGGCCGCTGTCCCTCGATGCGAACGGGAAAGAGCACGCCGATCGCATGATCGTCCGGTGTCGCCGAACCTGATTCCCGAGCCTCTTCGATCCTGGCAGCGAGTAATTCGGGTGTCGATGCACCGAAGAGCATGCGGACAGGAACATCGAAATCGAGTGTGCTGCTCAAGTTGGCGGTCAATTTCATCGCGATGAGGGAGTTGCCACCCAACTCGAAGAAATCATCATCCAACCCCACCCGATCAACACCCAACACACCCACAAACGCCGACGCCACCACCAACTCCACCGACGACACCGGAGCCCGAAACACCCGAGCCTCGAACACCGGCTCCGGCAACAACGCCCGATCCAACTTCCCCGACGAATTAAGTGGGAACGCATCCAACACCACCACAGCAGCCGGAACCATATAACCCGGAACCCGCTCCCCCACAAACCCCCGCAACACCGACACATCCACAACCGACCCCACCGCCGGCACCACATACCCCACCAACTGATCACCCATCACCGACCCACGCACCACCACCGCAGCCGACAACACCGACCCATGCGACACCAACGCCGCCTCGATCTCCCCCAACTCGATCCGCTGACCACGGAACTTCACCTGAAAATCAGTACGACCGATGTACTCCAACTCACCAACTGTGTTCCAACGGACCAAATCACCCGTCCGATACATCCGCTCACCCGAACCGAACGGCGACGCCACAAACCGATCCGCACTCAAATCCGGACGACCCACATACCCCCGAGCCAACTGCACACCCGACAAATACAACTCACCCGCAACACCCACAGCAACCGGCCGAAGGCGCGAATCCAACACAAACACCCGGCAATTCCACTCCGGCACACCAATCGAGACCACCGACCCCGACCCGGCAGCCGTCACATCCGCAAACGTAAACGACACCGCCGCCTCAGTCGGACCATACAAATTATGCAACCGCGCCGACGACACCAACCCGAACTCACGCACCGCCTCCACCGGCAACGCCTCACCGATCACCAACACATCACGCAACGAACCCAACAACCCCGGATCCACCAACGACGAAAACGTCGACAACATCGTCGGAACAAAATCCGTCACCGACACACCCTGATCATCAATCACCGACGCCAAATACCCCGGATCCCGATGACCATCAGCCGACGCCAACACCAACACCGCACCCACCCGCAACGGCATGAAAAAACCCCACAACGACACATCGAACGTCGTCGCCGTCTTCTGCAAATACACATCAGACGACATCAAGCGATACTCGCCCTGCATGAACTCGAGCTGATTCACAATCGCCGCATGCGAGACCGCCACACCCTTCGGCCGACCCGTCGACCCCGACGTGAAAATCACATACGCCGTATTCGACGCCCGCAACGGCGAGCGCCGATCCACATCAGAAACCCGCGCACCCGAAAAACCAGACACATCAACAACATCCACACACACAACCCGACGACCCGACGCCACGAAACCATCACGCTCCGTCGACACCACACACACCGGATCAGCCGAATCCAACACATACTCATTACGCGAGGACGGCGCATCAGGATCCAACGGCACCCACGCCCCACCCGCACGCACAATCGCATACAAACCAACCAACAAATCAACCGACCGCCGAACAGCCAACCCCACCAACGACTCCGGCCCAACACCCAAACCAATCAAATAACGCGCAAACCTATTAACCCGCTCATCGAACTCCCCATACGAAAGCACCACATCCCCACACACCACCGCACGCGAACCCGAACAAACCCCCACCACAGAATCAAAACCATCCAACAACAACCCACCCACAACCGGACGAGACGTGTCGTTCCACGACTCGAGCACCAAAGCACGCTCAGACACAGTCATGACCTCGACGTCACCGACCGCTGAACCGGGATCTGCGACCATCGCGCGCAGTATGCGGACAAACCGATCGGTGAAGGCGGACATGGTCGAGGCATCGAACAGATCCGTAGCGTAGAGCCAGGACAGCGCGATCCCTGCGGCATCCCCCGACTCGTTTTCCCGTGGAGCTGCGGTCAATTGCAAATCGAACTTCGCGATGTCGACGCCCGCGTCGAATCCTGAGACACGCAGTCCGGGGAATTCCAGTGCGTCGTCGGCCATGTTCTGGAAGAACAGCGCAACTTGGAACAACGGGTGGTGCGCTTGGGATCGTGCCGGGTCGAGCACTTCGACAAGCCGCTCGAATGGCACATCGGCGTTGGCAAAAGCCCCCAGATCGATGTCACGCACATGGTCGAACAAATCGGAGAAGCTTGCTCCTGGATTCACGGCCGTGCGTAACACCAGGGTGTTTACGAACATGCCGATCAGATCGTCGAGTTCGGGTTCCCCTCGTCCAGAGATTGGTGAACCGATCGCCACGTCACCGCTGCCGCTCGACCTTGCCAACAGGACCGCCAGCGCCGCATGGACGACCATGAACAGTGACACGTTGTGGTCAAGTGCGAGTTGCTCCAGGGCACTGTGCAATTCAGCGTCCACGTCCGAACGGTGGACGCCGCCTCTGGTGGAGAGAATTGAGGGTCGTGGACGGTCGGCCGGGAGTTCGATCTTCTCCGGCAGGTCTCGCAAGGTCGTCTTCCAGTACGCGAGCTGCTCGGACATCAACGATGTCGGATCGGAATCCACGCCGAGAACCTCACGCTGCCACATCGCGAAGTCTGCGTACTGCACCGGCAGCGGTGTCCACTCCGGACTCCGGCCGTCCACACGCGCAAGGTAGGCGAACGCAACGTCCCGAACCAACGGCGCTACGGAAACGCCGTCCGCTGAAATGTGGTGAACGACCATCGCCAGGACGTACTCGGACGGATCCGTCTGGAAAAGCTTGACCCGCAACGGAACTGCCGAGCTGACGTCGAATCCGGCGGTAACGAGCGCCAACAGTTCGCCGAGAAGTGCCGAATCGGCCAACGGAACGGGATCGAGGTCGATGTCTGCGGTCGATTCCGGCAGAATTTGCTGATAGCCCACACCGTCGATTCCTGGGTAGACAGTACGAAGGACTTCGTGCCGAGCTAGGACGTCACCGACCGCTGAGGCGAGCGCAACCGTGTCAAGCTCACCACTCAGGCGGAGGACGATCGGAATGTTGTTGACAGCAGATTCGGAATCGAACTGGCTCAGGAACCACATCCGTTGCTGCGCCAGCGACAACGGCACATGTTCCGGACGAATCACCGGCGCAAGCTGTACTCTGGCGGACCCCTCCGCCTCGGCTTCGATTCGGGCAGCCAATGCTTCGACCGTCGATACCTCGAAGAGGGTTTTCACCTGAATGCGTGTCCCGAACGCAGCTCCGAGACGTCCAGCCAGCCTTGCTGCAACAAGTGAGTTGCCGCCGAGTTCGAAGAAGTCGTCTTCGGCACCGACCCTCTCGACTCCGAGCAGGTCGGCGAAGGCCGCTGCCACGAGTACCTGTGCAGGCGTTGATGGTTCGCGGTACGCACGCGAGATGAAGATCGGCTCGGGAAGGCTGCCGGTGTCCAACTTACCCACAGGGGTGAGAGGAATCCGGTCGATGACCATGATCGATGCAGGCACCATGTGGCGAGGAAGAACGGCCCGAGCGCTGGCGGTCAACGAGTCTGGGTCCAGGTCGACGTCGGCATTCGCCATGACATACGACACCAGCGCGGCGTCACCTGAGGAACCGGTGATCGCAACGGTGGCGACGAAGTCGACTCCGGGTTGAGCGGCAAGGACGGCATCGATCTCGCCCAGTTCGATCCGGAAGCCGCGAATCTTGACCTGTGAGTCCCCCCGCCCGAGATATTCGAGGTCGCGCTCACCACTGGTCTGATCGGTGGCTCCGCCATCGCCGCCGGTGCGGATCCACCGCACGGTATCGCCGGTCCGGTAGAGCCGCTCCCCGGCGCCGCCGAACGGATTTGCGACAAAACTTGCCGCAGTAGTTGCGGACAGGCCGTTGTACCCGCGGGCAAGGTGGGTGCCCGACAGGTAGAGTTCGCCGGCGGTTCCGGTGGCGACCGGCTGAAGTCGAGAATCGAGGACGAACACGCCGACACCACGGACGGGACCACCGATCGTCACGGGACGATCGACGGTCAACTCGGCGATGTTGCTGGCGACGGTGGCTTCCGTGGGTCCGTATGCGTTGAAGAACCGTCGGCCGGGTGCCCAGGTGGACAGCAGCGCGGGTGAACACGCTTCACCGCCGACGACCACCACGGCGAGATTGTCGAACTGGTGGGCGCCGTCAACGAAAATCGAACCCAGCGCTGCCGGGGTCACAAACGCGTGCGTGATCTTTTCCGACACCAGAAGTTCCGCGAGTTCGTCGCCGCCGAACATGTCCGGACGCGCGATCACCATCGTCGAGCCTGCACCGACGGCGAGCAGCAGTTCGAGCACGGAAGCGTCGAAACTCGGCGAAGCAAAATGCAGTGTCCGCGACGTAGAGGTGAGCGCATACCGTTCGACCTGTTCCGCACACAGGTCTGAAAGCCCGGCGTGGGTGACGACGACGCCCTTGGGCCGTCCTGTCGACCCCGAGGTGTAGATCACGTATGCCGGATGATCCACGCGAAGGGTTCGAACGCGTTCGGTATACGACACCGGATCCGGGGAGATACCGGACAACTCGGCCGTCAACACGTCGCCGTCCACTTCCAGCCATTGGACGCTGCGAGGAAGGTCGATAGCGTACGCGGCCGTGGTCAGCCCTATCGAGGCTGCAGAATCGGTGATCATGTGTTCGACGCGGTCTGCAGGATAGCTGGGATCGACCGGCACGAAAGCTGCGCCGGTCTTGGCCACCGCCCACACCGCACAGACCGACTCGACGGAGCGGGGAATCGACACCGCCACCCGGTCCTCCGGCCCGATTCCGCGGCTGATGAGCAACCGAGCCAGACGCGAGGACAGCGCGTCCACTTCGGCATAAGTGAGGGTTTGACCCCCGAATGTGATCGCCGGTGCTGCTGGGTTGAGGTCTACTGCAGCTGCGAGTAACTGAGGCAGCAATGGCACCCGCGCGCGCCTGGTGCGTGCCGGTCGTTCGTTCCTGCCGGCGCGAGATGTCTTCCGCCGGGTCGCGTCGTCAGTACTCATACGACCGCCACCTGCGGTCGAACGGTGTGTACGGAGACCCAACGCTGCATCGAGCAACTCACCTTCGCGTCATACTTCTGAACTGTCACTACCGGTCTGTCCAGACTGGACGCCGGGGAACCCACAATTGCATCAGTGGGCTCCCCCAACACATCCAACCCCTACCGCCCATTGTTACAGCCGGTAACACCGATCCGGGCAACGGCACGATCACCTATGAATTCGGCCACTGGCACGGTCGCCGACGGAGCCCGATCTCACCACCCGAGTAGTTCGCCCGTTGCGAGGACGTACTCGAGATCGGGTAAGTCGGTTCGATCGACGGCCGAGCGGACCTCGTCCGGAAGCACCACATGCGTCACCCAGTCGTCAGCAAGTGAGTCTTCGATTGCCTCGTCGTCACCGAGAATGACGACAGCCGCTCCGGCTGACGCCGCCAGGAGGACCGCGACCGAGTGCTCCGGCGAGCCGACCGCGCCGGCGAATGCCAACCTCGACTCGAAGTCGACGGAATACCGCTTACGCAGCTCCGCCAGAGAGTCCGACAGGTCGCCGTACGTCAGCACTCGGTCACCGTCGACGATCGCCGGATCGTCCGCCATTGTCGACCGGGCGCGATCGACGTAGCTGATCGGACGATCCGACATCGTCGCCAGCCGAGACTCGATCTCCGGTGACGTCAAGAGCAGCGTCGAGGTGTCGGAGTCATTCGACAGGGTCAGGCTTGCCGGATCCGACGGATGCGCCCCGGTAACGGCTGCGCCGGTCTTCACCACAGACCAGTAGGCGATCACGGCATCGACACCACCACCGATGGAGATCGCAGTGCCGGGACCTGCACCTTCCTCGATGAGCAGGCGAGCCAGACGCGAAGACTTCGCGTCGAGTGCCGCGTAAGCGGTCTCCTCGCCGTCTGTTACCACCGCAGGCGCGTCCGGGTCGCTTTCCACGACGGAGGCGAGCAACTGAGGCAGCAACGTCGTGCTCGCGACTGCGCTGGCTTCGCGAACGCCGTCGGCGACCTCGGACTTCTCCATGTCGGTCAGCAGATCGAGATCGCCGACCTGCCTGGTCGGATCGTCGGTGACCTGCTCGAGTACACGAACGAACCGCTGTGCGAACGACTCGACCGTGGTCTTGTCGAACAGGTCCTCGGAATACAGCCACAGGCCGGAGAGTCCGAGGCCGTCCGCTGCGGTGGTCAGGGTGAGCTGAAGGTCGAACTTCGTGGTCAGGACTCCGCTGTCGACGGCGCCTATGGTCAGGTCTGCCAATGCAAACTCGGTCTGGGCGGTCGGTTCCAGCGACAGGACGATTTGGAACAGGCCCCCCGCCCGAGGCGGCAGCGCCTCCACGATTTCCTCGTAAGGAACATCGGCTTCGCCGAACGCGGCCAGGTCGACGTCGCGCACATGCGAAACGAGATCCTCGAAGCGTGCACCGGCATCGACCGTGGTGCGAAGCGCGAGTGTGTTGACGAACATACCGACGAGATCGTCGAGGGCGCGCTCGCCCCTGCCGCCGACAGCGGTACCGATCGCGAAGTCGGAGCCTCCACCCAACCTCGAGATCAGGACCGCCAGTGCGGCGTGGATTGTCATGAACACCGTGGCGTTCTTTGCTCGGGCGATGTCGCTCAGTCGCGAGTGGACATCAGCGTCGACGGTGAACTGGACTGCCCCCGCTGCGGCGGACTGCACCACGGGACGCGGTCGGTCTGTCGGCAAGCCGACATCGGTAGGCAGATCGTCGAGCGCTGTGCGCCAGAAGTCGAGTTGGCGCGCGGCGATCGTTCCCGCGTCATCTACCGATCCCAGTACGTCGCGTTGCCACAGCGCGAAGTCTGCGTACTGCACTTGGAGTGGGCTCCACGACGGTGCACTGCCCCGGGTACGCGCTTCGTAGGCCACCATCACGTCGCGGGCCAGTGGCCCCATCGACTGCCCGTCGGCCGCGATGTGATGCGCGACGAGTACGAACACGTACTGATCTTCTCCGATCTGGAGAAGATCAGTACGTACCGGAACCTCCGATGACACATCGAATCCGGCGGTCGTCGATTCGACTACCTTCGTGTACATCTGCGCGCCGTCGTGGACCGCTGTCGGTTCCCCGAACATGGGCACGAGGTCGGCGCCGACGATCCGCTGCACCGGCCCCAGCCCGTCGGACGGGTAAAGCGTTCGCAGTGACTCGTGGCGCGAGATCACGTCACGCAGAGCAAATTTCAGCGCGTCGACGTCCAACTGCCCGGCCAGACGCAGCGCCATCGGGATGTTGTAGGTCGAGGCGTCGGTGTCCATCTGGTTGAGCACCCACATACGCTGCTGCGCCAGTGACAGCGGAATGCGCTCGGGGCGATCTTGGGCAACGAGCTGCTTTCGCGAACCGGTTCCGACGTGGACTTCGATCGCGCTCGAGAGTTCTTCGACTGTCCGGGTGTCGAACAGAGTCCGTACGGGGACTACGGCGTCGAGGGATCGGCTCAGTCGTGCCGCCGCCCGGGTCGCGATCAATGAGTTACCACCGAGTTCGAAGAACTCGTCGTCGAGTCCGACCTGAGGAACCTCCAGCAATTCGGCGAATACCGTCGCCACGGCCTTCTCGGTGTCGGACACCGGCGCTCGATATTCGGCGGAAGCGAAGACGGGTGCAGGCAGCCGAGCGGAGTCGAGCTTCCCGTTCACCGTGAGGGGCAAGGCGTCCAACAACACTGTCGCGTCGGGAACCATGTAGCCGGTGAGGAAGTCGGCCGCACTTGTGCTGACCGTGCTCGCGTCGAGGTCCGAACCGGCTTCGGGCACGACGTACGCGATGAGCCGATCGCCCAGATCCGCGTCCTTGCGGACGACGGCCACGGCACGGGCGACACCACCGACTCGGAGCAGGGCCGTTTCGACCTCGCCGAGTTCGATCCGGAAACCTCGAAGCTGAACCTGCGAATCGGAACGCCCCAGGTATTCGAGCTGGCCGGCGCGGTTCCAGCGCGCCACATCACCGCTTCGGTACATCGACTCGCCGTGCGATGCAAACGGATTCGCGACGAACCGCCCGGACGTCAATCCGCTCTGCCCCAGATACCCGCGTGCCAGTTGTCCGCCGGCGACGTAGATCTCGCCGGCCGTGCCGATCGCAGCGGGCTGCAAACGGTCGTCGAGTACGTACACCCGAAGGCCGTCGAGTGGTCGACCTATCAACGACGCCGTTGCGGTCTCCGCGCTCGCACGATCGAGCGGGAGATAAGAGACGTGCACCGTGGTCTCGGTGATTCCGTACATGTTGACCAGTTGCGGCGAGTCGTCCGGATGACGGTCGTACCACCGGGTCAGCTGTGCGAGATCGAGTGCCTCGCCACCGAAGATCACGTACCGGAGCGCAAGATCCGACGCGGTACCGTCCGATCCTCCGGAAACACGGTCCGCCTCCGCAAGCTGGTAGAAAGCCGACGGAGTCTGATTGAGCACCGTGACGCCCTCGGTGGTCAGCAATTGTCTGAACTGGTCTGGCGAACGCGACGTCTCGAAGTCGACGACCACGAGTACACCGCCGTGAATGAGCGGACCCCACAGCTCCCACACCGAGAAGTCGAATGCGTAGCTGTGGAACAAAGTCCACACATCCGAGGAATCGAATGCGAATTCCGTCTGCGCGTTGGCGAACAACTCCACAACATTCCGATGAGTGACCGCAACACCTTTGGGGCGGCCGGTAGATCCTGATGTGTAGATGACGTACGCCAGGTCTCTCGAACGCAAAGGCCGCACGCGGTCTGCGTCGGTCACGGGGCGGGAGTCGGCTGCGGCGTCCCGGGGCGAGACAGAAGGGCAGGGCAGTTCCCGCAGCGAATCCGGAGCGACGATCGCACACACCGGAGACGCGTCGGCAAGGGTATATGCGATCCGCTCATCCGGATAGCTCGGATCGATCGGCAGATACGCGGCACCAGACTTGACGACGGCGAGCAGCGCCACGACCAGATCGACCGATCGCGGCAAGAGGACCGCTACCAGGTCCTCGGATCCGACTCCCGAATCGATCAGCGTGCGGGCCAGACAGTTTGCGCGGGAATCGATGTCCCGATACGTCAATCGCTCGTCTCCGAAGACCACCGCAATCTCGTTCGGTGATCGGGTCACCTGTGCATCGAACAGTCCGGCCAGAGTGGTCGAGTCGTCGACGACCGCCCCGGGCGTGGCCCACCCTTCGAGTATCGTCCGGCGTTCGTCCTCACCGAGAATGTCGATGTCGCCGACTGCATTGGACGAATTGGCGACGACGGATGTCAGCACGGCGTTCAGTCGTGACTCGAGGCCTGCAATCGTCGATTCGTCGTAGAGATCGGTGGCGTAGGTGACGGCGAAGGTGAGCCCGCCCGCCTGAGCCGGAGTCTCCCAGACCGTGAACTGCAGGTCGAACTTGGCCAACGTCGGCGCAATGTCGACACCGGAAATGCTCAGGCCCGGAATCTCTACGGATCCGTTCGCGCCCTGACCGAGATTCTGGAACGAAAAGCCCACCTGGAAAAGCGGATTACGCGCCTGCGACCGTTCGGGGTCCAGTGCTTCCACCAGACGCTCGAACGGAACGTCAGCGTTCTCGAAACCGGCCAAATCAGTGTCCCGTACCTTCGACAGGAGTGCAGTGAACGACTCGCCCGGGTCGACCTCGGTCCGCAGGACCAAAGTGTTGACGAACATGCCGATCAGATCATCGAGAGCCTGTTCACCTCGTCCGGCCGCTGGTGTACCGATCACGATGTCGGCGGTGCCGGACAGCTTCGCCAGCAGGACGGCCAGCGCGCTGTGCAGAACCATGAAGAGTGACACATTATGTTCTCGTGCAACATGATTCAATGATTCATGCATGGCCGCTTCGATATCGAAGCAGTACTCGGCACCGGAGTGTGAAGCGACTCGCGGACGCGGCCGATCCGACGGCAGGGTCAGTTCGACGGGCAATCCGTCCAGTTGCGACTTCCAGTATTCCATCTGTTTCGAGATCAACGATCCCTGATCGGACTCGACACCGAGTACCCGGCGCTGCCACAGCGCGAAGTCCGCGAATTGGATCGGTAGCGGCTTCCACGTCGGAGCGATTCCCTGCGACCTCGCGGCGTACGCCGAGACGACGTCCCGGACCAGCGGCCCCATCGAAAAGCCGTCACCGCTGATGTGATGGATGGCGAACACCAGAACGTACTGCGAGTCGGCGAGATCGAACAAACGTGCCCGGACCGGCACGTCTGCAGTGACATCGAATCCGGCGAGTACGTATTCCGCCACCCGGTCGGTGACGACGGACTCGTGGATACGTACTGGCGACAGATCAGGCAGTGCATCCGCGGTGTCGAGGACTCGCTGGTATCCGATACCGTCGACTTCCGGATATGTGGTCCTGAGAATCTCATGTCGCTCGAACAGATCACGAAGAGCTGCCTGCATGGCCTCGATGTCGAGATCCCCCGTCAACCGGATCGCGATCGGAATGTTGTCCACTCCGGACGCCGAATCGAATCGGTTCAGGAACCACATGCGCTGCTGCGCGATCGACAGCGGAACCAACTCAGGGCGCTCCTGTGGTTCGAGCGGCGGACGGCCGCCCCGCCCCACGAGCACGTCGATTCGCGCCGCGAGCGACTCCACTGTCGATGCATCGAACAAGATGCGGACCGGCACAGTGGTGTCGAGTGCATGCCCGAGTCGAGCGACGATCTGCGTCGCGATCAGTGAATTACCGCCCAGCGCAAAGAAGTCGTCGTCCAAGCCGACCTGACCGATACCGAGGAGGTCGGCGAAAATACGCGCAACTTCGACCTCGACCACAGATTCGGGTTCCCGGAAGACCGCGATCTCGACCTCAGGATCGCGCAGTTGCTTCCGGTCGAGTTTTCCCGAGGCGTTGAGCGGCAGTTCGTCCAGAACAACATGTGCCGTGGGCACCATGTATGACGGAAGATGTTTCCCCAGTATCGATTCCAGTTCCAGCCAATCGATCAGAGACTCACCGGCCGCCGTCAGGTACGCGACCAGTTGATCGTTCCGGACGGCAACCACCACCGAACCGACCGACGGATGATCACGCAGGATCGACTCGATCTCCCCCAGCTCGATGCGTAGTCCGCGTAGCTTGACCTGAAAGTCGGTACGTCCGATGTATACCAACTCACCCGACGCATTCCATCGCACCAGGTCTCCGGTCCGATACAGGCGTGAGCCGGCAGGTCCGAACGGATCGGCGACAAACCGGTCCGCGGTGAGGTCCGGCCGAGCCACGTACCCCCGGGCCAACTGCACTCCCGCGAGGTAGAGCTCGCCCGCGACCCCGACGGGCACCGGATGCAGTCGTGAGTCGAGTACCAGAACGCGTGTGTTCCAGACCGGCGCGCCGATCGGCATGGTGGTGGTGTCGGCGTCCGTCACCTCATGGAAGGTCACGTCGACCGCGGCCTCCGTCGGTCCGTACAGATTGTGCAGTTCAGTTCCGGGAAGAACCGTCCGGAACTGCACGGCCACCTGCGGGGCGAGCGCCTCACCCGAGGCGAAGACTCGGGTAAGGGTAGAAGACCTCGTGACAACCGTATCCGCGAGGAACACTTCCAACATCGACGGCACGAAGTGAATGGTGGTCACTCGTTCGGACGCGATCAGCGCGGCCAGATAGGCCGGATCTCGGTGGCCGTCGACGGCAGCGATCGCAAGTCGAGCTCCGACTTGCAACGGCCAGAAGAACTCCCACACGGAGACATCGAAGGTAAAGGGAGTCTTCTGGAGGACCACGTCGTCGCCGAGGAGGCTGTACTCGGCCTGCATCCAGATCAGCCGGTTGACGATCGCGCGGTGTGACACCGCAACGCCCTTCGGTTTGCCCGTCGACCCGGAGGTGAAGATCACGTACGCCGTGTTCTCCCCTCGCAGCGGGCCGAGGCGGTCCGCGTCGGTGACCGGTGCGTCGGAACAACCGGACAGGTCTACGGTATCGATCCTGACTACCAGCACTCCCTCAGCGTCGAATCCATCTCTCTCTGTTGTCAACACACAGATCGGAGCTGCAGTCGACACGACGTATTCGTTGCGCTCGACGGGCTGATCGGGGTCGATGGGCAGATAGCCGCCGCCGGCCTTGACTACCGCGTACATCGCCACCAGCAAATCGAAGCTTCGGCGAATGGCCAAGCCGACCAGGGTATCCGGGCCGACGCCTTCCGACACGAGTTTGCGGGCGAGTTGATTGACCCGCCGGTCGAATTCGAGATACGTCAGCTGATGCCCATCGAAGGTCAGCGCGATCGAATGGGGAGAGCGGACGACCTGTTCATCGAACAGATCCACCAGCGTCACATCGCGAACATCGTGACCGGTGCTGTTCCAGCGCTCGACGACCAGCCCTAGATCGGAGTCGCCGACGACGTCGACGTCCCCGACCGGCCCAGCGGGGGCAGCCGCGACCGCCGAGAGAGTCGCCGTCAGATACTGGACGAAGGAGGCCACCGTCTTACGGTCGAACAGATCCGTTGCGTAAGTGAAGAGTCCACGGAGTTCACCGTCATGCTCGGTGATCGTCAATTGCAGATCGAATTTCGCCACGGACGCATCGACGTCGAGGGCCGATACCGTGACGCCGTCGATGTCGGCCGATTCGTCGCTGCCCTGGGCGACGTTCTGGAACGTGAGCATGACCTGGAACAGCGGATTGCGTGACTGCGATCGTTCCGGGTTGATGATTTCGACGAGGCGCTCGAACGGCACGTCGGCATGCGCGAACGCTTGCAGGTCCGACTCACGCGTGCTGCGAAGCAATTCCGTGAACGACAGCGACAGATCGACGTTCGTCCGCAACACGAGTGTGTTGACGAACATTCCGATCACATCGTCGAGTTCCTGCTCACCACGCCCCGCGACCGGAGTACCGATCACGATGTCGGAGGTGCCGGACAGGCGCGCCAGCATCACGGCGAATGCACTGTGCACGACCATGAATCGCGAAGCCTGATGCTCACGCGCAATTCGGTCGAGGGAATCGACGACGCCCTGCTCGATGGCAAATTGGTACTCTGCACCACCGTTCGTTGCTACGGCTGGACGTGGCCGATCGGTCGGCAGGTCCAGCTGATCCGGGATTCCCGCGAGCCGGCTCTTCCAGTAGTTGACCTGGCCCGAGATGATCGAGTGCGGATCGTCCTCGCTGCCGAGCACCTCACGCTGCCACAGGGTGTAGTCGACGAACTGGACAGCCAGCGGCGACCAGGACGGCGCACGCCCGTGCGATCGCGCCGCATACGCTGTCACCACGTCACGTACCAACGGCACCATCGAGAAACCGTCTCCGCTGATGTGATGGACGACGAAGACAAGCACGTACTCATCGTCGGCAAGTTGGAAGAGCGCGGTACGGAGAGGGATCTCCACCGTGACGTCGAATCCGGGCTGGATCAGCTCCCGCACACGGAGTTCCACAGCCTCGGCCGGAACTCGAACCGGTGACAGATCGAGATCGACTGCCGCCGAACCGAGAACCTGCTGGTAACCGACGCCGTCGATCTCGGGATAGATCGTGCGTAGGCTTTCGTGACGGTCGATCAGGTCCCGCACGGCCCCCGCCAGAGCCGCCGTGTTCAACGGACCGGTCAACCGCACGGCGACCGGAATGTTGTCGACCCCGGATTCCGGCTCGAACCGGTTGAGGAACCACATTCGCTGCTGCGCCAACGACAGCGGGACTCGCTCGGGACGCTCCTGTGGGACGAGAGGCATCCGCCCCGCGTCGCCGGTGTGAGTGCTCAGTCGTGCGGCCAGGGCCTCGACCGTCGACACGTCGAACAGCAGTCGTACCGGCACTACGGTGTCCAAGGACTGACCGAGCCGTGAGACAACTCGCGTGGCAATCAACGAGTTGCCGCCGAGTTCGAAGAAGTCGTCGTCGAGACCGACCTGAGCTACACCCAGAACATCCGAAAAGATCTGGGCCACAGTTTCTTCGACCACAGTGGTCGGAGCGCGGTATGACAGTGTCGCGAACGTCGGCTCGGGCAGGGCCCGCCGATCGACCTTTCCGTTGGCGTTCAATGGAACCGTCTCGATCGCCACGAACGCAGACGGCACCATGTAGTCAGGCAGACGCGCCGCGACGGTCGAACGTATCGCCGCGATGTCGACGTCGGCCCCGTGTGCTGGTACCAGATAAGCCACCAGGCGGTCTCCGACCAGGCTGTCCTTGTGTACCACCACGACAGCAGCCGATACCGAATCGAGTGCCACCAGGGCCCCTTCGATCTCGCCGAGTTCGATTCGGAGTCCACGGATTTTGACCTGGAAGTCGGTGCGGCCCAGATAGTCCAGCTCTCCCGAACCGTTCCACCGGACCTGGTCTCCGGTACGGTACAGCCGCGAGCCTGCCGACCCGAACGGATTCGCCACGAACCTCTCGGCAGTAAGGTCGAAGCGTCCGCCGTATCCGCGGCTGACTCCCACACCTCCCACGTAAAGCTCACCGACCACTCCGGCCGGGACCAGCTGCAGGCGCGAATCCAGCACGTAGAGTTCGATATTCGGAATTGGAATCCCGATGGGGACTCCGTTGACGTCTCCCGGTGCCGCCTCCTGGAAGGACACTACGTCGGAGGCCTCAGTGGGGCCGTAACTGTTGACGACGCGCACACCGGCGGCCATCAGATCTTTGAGCCGACCAACCTGAATGGGCTCACCACCGAGGAACACGACGTCGAGTGATTCGAGGACGCCGTCCACGTCGGCATCGACCAGTGCATCAAATGCACTCGGCGACATGTTCGCGACCTGGACGTCGTCGTCGGAGACGGCGCGAAGGATCTCGGCGGGGTCGAACCCCGCTGCGGCGACGTGAACACTGCCACCGCTGGTAAGCGGTCCCCACACATTCTTCTGCGTGAGATCGAAACTCGGTGACGACGCAACGACCACACCAGCGGCGTCCGGAAGTTCGGATCGGTACCAGGCTGTCGTATTCTCGATGCCCGCCATCGGTACGACCGTGGGCTTGGGCCGACCCGTCGAACCAGAGGTCGAGATGACGTATCCCACGCGCTCACCTGCGCCCCGCTCACGCCAATGGTCCACCCATTCCGGAACAGAATCGCCGGATTCCGCCCCATCAGTGCTCTCGACCCGCAGCACCGGGAGCGCCGTCTGGACGCCGCCGGACGCGATCACCACGCGGGCACTGGTGTCTTCGCGCAATGTATTCACGCGCTCGGTCGGCAACGTGGGATCGATTGGTGTGTAACCGGCGCCGGTCTTCCACACCGCGAGCATTGCCACTACCCACTGCCACGACCTGGGCAGCACCAGCGCAACCACGTCGTCCGCTCCCACACCCGCAGCGAGCAAGTCCTGAGAGAGCACCGACGACCGCGCATCGAGTTCCCCGTAGGTGAGGGTCCGATCATCGGCCACGACTGCAACCGTCGACCGGTCGCGACTGACATGCCGGGCAAAGAGTGCAAGTGGCGATCTGTCGCCGATCGACACACGCTGCCCCACCGACCAGTCGAGCACGCAGGCTGCCTCGCCGGCGCCGAACAGATCGATCTCGCCGACGAGAACGGCCGGATCGGCAGCGACCGCACCGAGCAATACGGACAGCCTGGAACCGAACGTCTCGATGGTCGAGGCATCGAAAAGGTCACGCGCATAATCGATGACGACTGACAGCCCGCCGACCTCGATGTCTTCCCACACCGTGAACTGGAGGTCGAACTTGGCGACTGCGGACTCGAGCTCGAAACCGCTTACCTCGAGGCCGCCGAGCGTTGCGCCACTTTGTGTTTTCTGGCCGAGATTCTGGAACGCGAGCATCACCTGGAACAGCGGATTGTGTGCCTGCGAGCGTGCCGGGTCGAGCACCTCTACCAGGCGCTCGAACGGGACGTCAGCGTTACCGAATGCATCGAGGTCTGCAATCCGTGCCTGGTTCACCAGCTCGTCGAATGTACTTGCCGGATTGATCTCGGTACGCAGCACCAGGGTGTTGACGAACATGCCGATGACGTCGTCGAGTGCGCGATCGCCACGACCCGCCACCGGGGTGCCGATCGCGATGTCAGTGGTTCCGGACAAACGCGCCAACAGCACGGCGATTGCGCTGTGCAATACCATGAACACCGTGGCCTTGTTCGCCTGCGCAATCGACTCGAGGCGCGCGAGTACGTCCGCACCGATAGTCATCGTGTGCGACGCTCCGCGATAACTCGCGACGGGCGGGCGGGGTCGATCCATCGGCAGGTCTAGCCGCTCGGGGAGCCCGTCGAGCTGCTGTGTCCAGTAATCGATCTGGCGCGATATCACCGATTCCGCGTCGTGCTCGCTGCCGAGGACTGTTCGCTGCCAGATCGAGAAGTCTGCATATTGCACGTCCAGCGGCGTGAATTCGGGTGCGCTGCCAGCCGCCCGACTCGCGTAAGCGGTCACGACGTCGCGCACCAAGGGGCCCATCGAGAAGCCGTCACCACTGATGTGGTGGACGACGAATACAAGGACGTATTCCGACGCGGCCACCTGGAAGAGCTTGACCCGCAACGGCACCTGTGAGGTGACGTCGAATCCCCCGGTGATCTCCGTGATGACACGCTCGGTGATCTCGGATTCGGCCACAGCGACCGGCGACAGATCGAGCTCCACGTCGGAGACGGTCAAGATCTGCTGGTAGCCGACGCCGTCGACCTCCGGGTACACAGTACGCAGGCTCTCGTGCCGCTCGACGAGATCATCGATCGCCGAACGGAGCGCAGCGGCATCGAGCATTCCGGTCAGCCGGAGAACGACTGGGATGTGATCGACGGCTGACGTGGAATCGAACCGGTTGAGGAACCACATACGCTGCTGCGCAAGCGAAAGCGGGATCCGGTCGGGACGTTCCTGTGCAACGAGAGGAGCCTTCGTACCGCGGCCAGCAGAATCGCCTACGAGAGAAGCTAATTCGGATACCGTCGGAGCATCGAAGAAAGCTCGCATGTCGAGTTCCACGCCGAGTTCGGCGTTCGCGCGCGCCACCACTCGCGTCGCGAGCAGTGAATTGCCCCCGAGGTCGAAGAATCCGTCGTCGATGCCGAGGTCGTCCCGACCGAGCAGATCGGCAAAGATCGCAACCAACGTCTTCTCGACCGGCGTACTCGCTGCCCGGTATTCGACAACCTGCGCTGTGAACTCGGGCGCCGGCAGCGCCTTGCGGTCCAGCTTGCCACTGGCATTGAGCGGAAACGCCTCGAGTTCGACAAACAGCGACGGCACCATGTAGTCCGGCAGGCGTCCACCCAATTCACGTGCAAGAGCGTCGGTGTCGAGCACAACTCCCGATGCGGGAACCACGTATGCCACCAGATTGTCGCCCAAAGCCGCATCGGAGTGGACGAGAACGGCCGCTTGTGCGATTGCGTCGTTGTCGAGTAGCGCTGATTCGATTTCGCCGAGTTCGATGCGCAGTCCCCGCAGCTTCACCTGGAAGTCGGTGCGGCCGAGGTACTCGAGCAGGCGGTCGGCGCCGGCACCGCGCCATCGGACCAGGTCGCCGGTTCGGTACATGCGCTCGCCGTCCGAGGTGGAATGCGCGACGAACCGATCCGCCGTCAGATCGGGGCGGGAGACATACCCTCTGGCCAGCTGGACCCCCGCGAGGTAAAGCTCGCCGGGGACGCCGGGAGGTACTGGACGCAGTGCGTCGTCGAGGACGAGTAGCTCTGTTTCGGCGACAGCACGGCCGATCGGAATGGAGACCTCGTCCTGCGGTCCGGTTGCGTAGTACGTGACGTCGACGGCTGCCTCGGTCGGTCCGTACAGATTGTGCAGTTCCGCGGTGCTGACGTCGCGCAGCCGCGCGGCGGTCTGGGCGGGAAGCGCTTCACCCGAGGCAAAAACGTAACGTAGCGAGGTGATCTCGGAAGCGCGCGGTTCAGCGACGAAGACCGCGAGCATCGAGGGGACAAAATGTACAACGGTGACGCCGTACTCGATCATCGTCGCTGCGACGTAGGCCGGATCACGATGCCCGTCCGGCTTCGCGATCACGAGGCAAGCGCCGACCTGCAACGGCCAGAAGAACTCCCACACCGACACGTCGAACGTAAACGGCGTCTTCTGCAGGATGACGTCTTCGTCGGTGAAGGGATATTCGCTCTGCCTCCATCGGAGGTTGGCGACGATTGCCTCGTGTGACACACCGACGCCCTTTGGCCTGCCGGTCGAACCCGACGTGAAGATCACGTACGCAAGATTGTCGGTGCGCAGCGGTGACAGCCGGTCACCGTCGGCAAGCGGCGCGCCTGAGTGCGCCGAGACATCGATGTCATCGATCCGCAGTACATCGACGTTTTCGGGAATGCCGACCGCGTCCACTGACGTCGTCAGCACGAGGACGGGCGCGGCGACGTCGATCACATACGCCAGACGCTCAGCGGGATGGTCGGGATCGAGTGGTAGGTACGCACCACCGGCCTTGACGATCGCGTACATCGCAACCAGCAGTTCGACGGACCGACGGATACCCAGGCCGACGAGTGTGTCCGGTCCGACGCCACGGGCGACGAGCTCGCGGGCGAGCTGATTGACCCGGCGATCGAATTCCGCGTAGGTCGACGCCGTGGAGCCGAAACGAAGGGCGACGGCATCGGGGGTACGCGCGACCTGCTCCTCGAACAGACTTACGAGAGTCGACTCGACGACCGACGGAGCCTCGAAAGCAACGACGGAAGTCGCGTCGGCGATGAGCGCACCGACGACGGATTCAAGGCCACCCTCTCGTGTGGCGAGCAACTCCGGCAGCAGCGTGGAGATCACGACCGGTACAAGTGCGTCCGGGCCGAGCGCACCACCCATCGCGGAGTCGAGTGTGGTCAGTTCCGAGTGCAACCGTTCGTAGGTGACCTCGGCGTCTGCATGAACAAGCGCTGTCCGGTCGGGCTCCGCCTCGGCTACTGCAGCGATCAATCTCGGCAGTTCCTCGATCGTCAGCGACTGTGGTCCCGGCATACCGACGGACATCAACACTTCCTCCAACTGACGACAGCACGGCGCAGATCCAACGCACGACTGGTCGTACAGATCAACGCCCATGGGGCAAATACTGCATATTACCCGTCCGTACCGGAACCCTTCCCCAGCGTGGCCTGCGCGTCAGTTATCAAAGACTGGACGAGCGAGGTAGTACCGTCGGCGCCTAGTGCCGGAAGAATGCCCGGAACCAGACCGTTCAGCGAAACCGAGACCAATGCGTCGGCAGTGAGCGCCGCACCCATCGTCTGCTTCATCACAGCCAGTTTTTCGGCCAGCTGTGTGAAGGTCACCGCGGTGTCACCGTGCGTGAAGGCAACCGCCGTCGGATCTGCTGCGGCGGCCGCTGATGCGAGGTCCGGAAGATCGGCGGCGGTCTTCGGCTCGGCTGCCTCGATCAGCGCGCGTTCGAAGTCCGTCACGATGTCGATGGTCCGCAGAACCACCGTCGGATCTGCGGCAACGGCGTCGACCACGGCCCGCAACCTGGCCGCGAACAGTTCCATGGTTGCGGCGTCGTACAGATCGGTTGCATAGGTGAATCGCATCCGGATATCGGACAGCGTACCGCCCTCGTCGAACTCCTCGATACCGGTGAGCTGCAGGTCGAACATCGCCGAGTCGAATCCGTCGTCCACCGCCGACAGTTCGAGCCCTGGCAGCGCAAACGTGCCAAGTGCCATGTTCTGGAACGTGAGCATCACCTGGAACAGCGGTGAGTATGCCTGTGAGCGCTCACGGCCGACCTGCTCGACCAGACGCTCGAAGGGCACGTCTGCGTTTCCGAACGCCGCGAGGTCCTTCTCCTTCACCTGCTGCAGCAGGTCGACAAACGTGGTTGCCGGTTTCACCTGCGTGCGCAACACCAGCGTGTTGACGAACATACCGACCAGGTCGTCGAGGACTCGCTCGCCGCGGCCCGCCACCGGTGTACCGATCGCGATGTCGTTCGAGCCGCTGAGCTTGGACAGCAGCACCGAGAACGCGGCATGCACGACCATGAACACGGTCGAGTTCTGCTCGCGCGCGATTTCCGCGATTCGACGCGTGGAGTCGGCGCCGAGAGTGAACAGGAAGTCCGCCCCCTTCATCGACTGCGTCGGCGGACGAGGACGGTCCGTCGGCAGTTCCAGAAGTTCGGGAACGCCGGCGAGTTCCTGCGTCCAGTAGGCAAGCTGCGTCGACAGTTCACTGTCCGGATCGCCCTCGGAACCCAGAACGTCGCGCTGCCATAACGTGTAATCCGCGTACTGGACTTCGAGCGGAGCCCATTCGGGTGCCGCTCCCCCGGTACGCGCCGTGTACGCGACCATCGTGTCTCGGATCATCGGCGCCATCGAGAACGCGTCGCCGCTGATGTGGTGGACCACCACGATCAGGACATGCTCAGTGGGCGTGATCTGGAAAAGGCGAACGCGCAGCGGAACACCGGCAGTGACGTCGAAGCCCTGACCGACGACCTTCGCGACCTCGGCCCCAATCGTGTCTTCGCCGACATACAGCACGGCCATGTCGACAACGGCTGCCGACTTCGACTGAATCGACTGCGTCGGGCCGTCCCCGAGATCGGGATAGAACGTCCGCAGGATCTCGTGGCGAGCAACAAGGTCGGAGACGGCCGACTGCAATGCTGCGACGTCGAGATCGCCGGACATCCGGATCGCGACCGGGATATTGTACGCGGCAGACCTGCGGTCGATCTGGTTGAGAACCCACATCCGCTGCTGAGCGAGCGACAACGGAATCTGCGACGGCCGTTCCTGCGCCACCAACTGTGCCCGCGAACCTGAACCGGCATGTTCGAGCACCCGCGACGCCAGCAGTCCGACAGTCGACGCTTCGAAGATGATCCGCACCGGAATCTGGGCGTCAAGTGCCTGACCCAACCTGGCCACGACCTGTGTGGCGATCAGCGAGTTTCCGCCGAGATCGAAGAAGTCGTCGTCCAACCCGACTCGTGGAACGCCCAGGACTTCGGCAAACACCGAGGCCACGATCTCTTCGACCGGATTGCTCGGGGCACGGAACTCCGTTGCCTCGAATTCGGGTTCCGGCAGCGCCTTTCGATCGATCTTGCCGTTGATGTTGAGCGGCAATTCGCTCAGCACCATCAACGCCGACGGCACCATGTAACTCGGCAACTCGCGGACGAGTTCCGCCTTCACGCTGTCGACGTCGACGGTGGCCCCGGCCTGCGGAACGAGGTACCCGACCAGTCGATCCCCCAGTCGCGGATCGGTTTTCGCGACGACAACCGCTGCGTCCACGGACTCAGCAGCTCTGATAACAGCTTCGATCTCACCGAGTTCGATGCGGTAGCCGCGGATCTTCACCTGGAAGTCGGCACGATCGACGTACTCGAGTTCACCGCCACTGCGCCAGACAACGAGGTCGCCGGTGCGGTACAGACGTGTGCCCGGTTCTCCGAAGATGTTGGCGACAAAGCGTTCCGACGTCAGGTCGGCCCGCCCGTGATAACCACGAGCCAGCTGGGTTCCGGCAAGATACAGCTCACCGGTCACTCCGACCGGAACGGGATGCAGTCGCTCGTCGAGCACGTAGACCTGCGAATTCCATTCCGGGGCACCGATCGAGACCGACGAGGTATCGCTCTCGTCCACATCGTGCGCGGTCACTGACACCGCAGCCTCGGTCGGACCGTACAGATTGACGAGTGCCGCGTCGGACATTTTGCGGAACTCTGCCGCCGTTGCCGCGGGCAAGGCCTCACCGATGGCAAGGACACGCTCGAGCGACTGCGGAAGAGTGCCGTCTGCTGCGGCCGTCAGCATCGAGAGCATGGACGGCACCGCGTGCAGCGTCGTCACCTTCTCTTGAGCGATGAGCGCCAGCATGTACTCGGCGTCCTTGTGGCCGTCCGGGTCGGCAATGACCAGGCGGGACCCGGATGTCAACGCGGACCAGAACTCCCAGACCGAGAGGTCGAACGTCGCTGCAGTCTTGAGCAACATTGCGTCGGTCTGGTCGAGACCGTAGCGATCACGCTTCCACAGAAGCTGATTGACGATCGCGGCGTGGGACAGCGCCACACCCTTCGGCTTGCCGGTCGATCCCGACGTGAAGATCACGTACGCGGTATTCGCCGAACGAAGCGGTGCGATCCGCTCGTCGCCGCGCACCGGCGCTCCGGAGACGCGCGACAGATCGAGGGTGTCGATGAGAAGAACGTTGTCGATCCCCGCGAGCGACGGTGCGTCGTTCTCGTTGCTGAGCACGCAGACCGGCGCGGCCATCTCGAGGACGTACCCGGTGCGATCGGCCGGATGATCCGGATCGATCGGAACATAACCGCCGCCTGCCTTGGCAACGGCGTACATGCCGATCACCAGGTCGATGGAGCGTCGCATTCCCAATGCCACCAACGACTCCGGACCGACACCCAGTTCGATCAGGTGACGGGCGAGCCGGTTGACCTTGTCGTCGAACTCCACATACGTCAGCGATTCGAGCCCGTGCACCAACGCGACGGAATCACCGTGAGCGGCAACCTGCTGATCGAACAGATCGACCAGTGTCGCCTCGGCGTCGAGTACCTGCTCCGTTGCATTCCATTCCTGCAGAACCTGATTCGACTCACGCGGATCGAGCACGTCGATGTCGCCGACCACGATCGACGGATCGGCAACCACCGCTGCCAGAACGGTGTTGAACCGATCAGCAAAGGACTGGACTGTCGACTCGTCGAAAAGGTCGTGCGCGTAGCTGAATACGGCCGAGATGCCGGAGGCAACACCACGCTCGTCGTAATTGTCACCGACGATCAACTGCAGATCGAACTGAGCGACACCGTTGTCGATCTCGAGGCCCTTGACGGTGAGGCCAGGCAGTTCCAGGCTTGCCTGTTCCATGTTCTGGAAAAGGAAGCCCACCTGGTAGAGCGGGTGCCGAGCAGTCGAACGTGCGGGGTTGAGAACTTCGACCAGTCGCTCGAACGGAACATCGGCATGCGCAAAGGCCTGCAGGTCGTTCTCGCGCACGCGGGCAAGTAGTTCCGTGAAACTGTCGGAACCGTCGACGTGTGTCCGGAATACCAGGGTATTGACGAACATGCCGATCAGATCGTCGAGCGCACGCTCACCGCGGCCAGCGATCGGGGTGCCAACGGCGATGTCGTCGGTGCCGGAAAGGCGCGCTAACAGAATCGCAAACGCCGCGTGCGTGACCATGAACAGGGTGGTCCCGTGCTCACGGGCCAGCGCCGACAGGCCCTGATGCACTGTTGCGTCGATCTCGAACTGAAGGTAGCCACCGCGGTACGACTGCGCGGCGGGACGCAGACGGTCCGTCGGCAGGTCCAGCTGATCCGGCAGCCCGGCCAAAGCTTGGCTCCAGTAGGCGATCTGCTCGGACGACACGGATTCCGGGTCTTCCTCGCTACCCAGCACCTCGCGCTGCCACAGGCTGTAATCGGCGTACTGCACGTCCAGCGGGGCCCAACCCGGCGCCGTTCCCTGCGCCCGTGCCGCGTAGGCCATGACGAGATCGCGGGCGAACGGAGTAGTCGAGGAGCCATCCGCGGCAATGTGGTGCACCACGACGGCGAGGACGTACTCGTTCTCGGCTACCTGGAACAACCGAATCCGCAGCGGGATTTCGGCCGTCACGTCGAACCTCGTCGACGCCAATTCGACCAGCTTGCCGACAATCTCGGCTTCCGTGACACTCTCGACGTTCAATTCCACCGGCGTATGTCCTACCGGTTCGATGACCTGGACCGGTCCCGAATCGGTTTCCGGATACACAGTGCGCAGGGTTTCGTGGCGGGCAACGACGTCGCCGATCGCCGCACGCATCGCGCCCAGATCGAGTTCACCGCTCAGCCGCAGTGCAAACGGCATGTTGTAGGCACCTGCCGAGCCGTCGAAGCGGTTGAGGAACCACATACGCTGCTGCGCAAGAGAAAGCGGAATCTCTTCCGGTCGATCCTGAGCTGTCAGCGCAAGGCGGCTTCCTTCACCGACGTGTGATTCGAGACGTGCGGCAAGTTCCTGGACGGTGGACGCTTCGAACAGAAGGCGGACCGGTACGGCCGTCTCGAGTTCTTCGGCGATGCGCATGACAACCCGAGTCGCGATGAGGGAGTTGCCACCCAACTCGAAGAAATCATCATCCAACCCCACCCGATCAACACCCAACACACCCACAAACGCCGACGCCACCACCAACTCCACCGACGACACCGGAGCCCGAAACACCCGAGCCTCGAACACCGGCTCCGGCAACAACGCCCGATCCAACTTCCCCGACGAATTAAGTGGGAACGCATCCAACACCACCACAGCAGCCGGAACCATATAACCCGGAACCCGCTCCCCCACAAACCCCCGCAACACCGACACATCCACAACCGACCCCACCGCCGGCACCACATACCCCACCAACTGATCACCCATCACCGACCCACGCACCACCACCGCAGCCGACAACACCGACCCATGCGACACCAACGCCGCCTCGATCTCCCCCAACTCGATCCGCTGACCACGGAACTTCACCTGAAAATCAGTACGACCGATGTACTCCAACTCACCAACTGTGTTCCAACGGACCAAATCACCCGTCCGATACATCCGCTCACCCGAACCGAACGGCGACGCCACAAACCGATCCGCACTCAAATCCGGACGACCCACATACCCCCGAGCCAACTGCACACCCGACAAATACAACTCACCCGCAACACCCACAGCAACCGGCCGAAGGCGCGAATCCAACACAAACACCCGGCAATTCCACTCCGGCACACCAATCGAGACCACCGACCCCGACCCGGCAGCCGTCACATCCGCAAACGTAAACGACACCGCCGCCTCAGTCGGACCATACAAATTATGCAACCGCGCCGACGACACCAACCCGAACTCACGCACCGCCTCCACCGGCAACGCCTCACCGATCACCAACACATCACGCAACGAACCCAACAACCCCGGATCCACCAACGACGAAAACGTCGACAACATCGTCGGAACAAAATCCGTCACCGACACACCCTGATCATCAATCACCGACGCCAAATACCCCGGATCCCGATGACCATCAGCCGACGCCAACACCAACACCGCACCCACCCGCAACGGCATGAAAAAACCCCACAACGACACATCGAACGTCGTCGCCGTCTTCTGCAAATACACATCAGACGACATCAAGCGATACTCGCCCTGCATGAACTCGAGCTGATTCACAATCGCCGCATGCGAGACCGCCACACCCTTCGGCCGACCCGTCGACCCCGACGTGAAAATCACATACGCCGTATTCGACGCCCGCAACGGCGAGCGCCGATCCACATCAGAAACCCGCGCACCCGAAAAACCAGACACATCAACAACATCCACACACACAACCCGACGACCCGACGCCACGAAACCATCACGCTCCGTCGACACCACACACACCGGATCAGCCGAATCCAACACATACTCATTACGCGAGGACGGCGCATCAGGATCCAACGGCACCCACGCCCCACCCGCACGCACAATCGCATACAAACCAACCAACAAATCAACCGACCGCCGAACAGCCAACCCCACCAACGACTCCGGCCCAACACCCAAACCAATCAAATAACGCGCAAACCTATTAACCCGCTCATCGAACTCCCCATACGAAAGCACCACATCCCCACACACCACCGCACGCGAACCCGAACAAACCCCCACCACAGAATCAAAACCATCCAACAACAACCCACCCACAACCGGACGAGACGTGTCGTTCCACGACTCGAGCACCAAAGCACGCTCAGACACAGTCATGACCTCGACGTCACCGACTGCAGTAGACGGCGTTTCACCGATTTCGGTCAGCAGAGTCTCGAGGCGACCCAGCAGGGCCTGCGCGTACGACTCGTCGAAGAAGTCGGGTAGGTAACGAAGCGTCAGGTGCAGTTGGTCGTCGAGACCGATCAGCAGTGTGAGCGGGTAGTTCGTGGAATCGTCGGAGGCGACATCGTCGATCACCATGCCGTCCAAGAACTCTGCCTGCGCTGCAAGACCGTCACGGTCGACCGGGTAGGACTCGAAGATCACCAGAGTGTCGAAGAGTCCGCCGACGCCCGCGGCGCTCTGCACATCGGTCAGGCCGAGGTAATGGTGATCGAGCAATCCCGCCTGTTCGATCTGAACCCGAGAGAGCAATGCCTCGACGGACTCGGCCAGATCCAGTTGGACACGCACGGGCAGCGTGTTGATGAACAGGCCCACCATCTTCTCGACGCTGTCGAGTTGTGGCGGACGGCCGGAGACCGTGGCACCGAAGACAATGTCCTGGCGACCGGTCATGCGTCCCAGCAGAATTGCCCAGGCAGCCTGGACGATCGTGTTGGCGGTAACGCCGGTCCTCGATGCCAAACCGGTCAGTGTCGCGGTCACCGATTCGCTGAGCGAGATCTGCAACTTCTGCGACAGCGCACTGAATTCCTGACCAACGACGGTGGGAGCCAACAACGTCGGCTCTTCGACGCCGCCCAGCGCTTTCGCCCAGGCATCCATGGACACACTGCGATCCTGCTGGACCAGCCACGCGAGGTAGTTCCGATAGCTCAGTGACCGCGTCTGAGCGGGAATGTTCCCACGCATGGCGTAGTGGCCGAGGAGCGTCTGGAGCAGCAGCGGCATGGACCAGCCGTCGAGGATGATGTGGTGGTTTGCCACAACAAGGCGGTATTCGCTCGCCGCGATCTTGATCAGCGTGAACTTGATCAACGGCGGGTTCGACATGTCGAAGTGCGTGGCCTGGTCCTCGACAAGAATCCGATCCAACTCGCGGCGTCGTTCTTCGCTGTCAGCGATTGTGGTGAGATCCAGTTCGCGCCACGGCACCTCGATGTCACCGAGAACTACCTGGACCGGCGTACCCGTTCCGTCGACCACAAATGCGGTGCGCAGGTTCGGGTGACGATCGATGATGGCCTGTGCTGCGGCGTGGAGGCGATCCGCGTCGACGCGGCCGGACAGCGAGAGAACCATCTGCACGGAGTACAGGTCGACGGTCGACTCGGCCATGACAGCGTGGAACAGCAGACCCGACTGCAGCGGAGCCAGCGGCCAGACGTCCTGCACAGCGGGGAAACGCTGCTCGAACCCGTCGAGATCCCGCTGGGTCAGCGTTACCAGCGGCACGTCCGACGGCGTGAGTCCGCCTGCGCCGACGGCCTGTGCGTGCTGCGCCAGCGCTGTGAGTGCTCCGACCCACAGGTCGGCCAGGGCTTGCACCTCGGTGGCGCTCAGCAATCCGTTCGGGAAGGCAAACGATGCTTCGAGCACCGCGCCGTCAGCGCCGTCGTTGACGATGGCATTGATGTCGACAACCTTGTTGGCCGGCATGTCCGGGTCTTCCGGCGCAGCGACATCGGAGAAGTCGCGTGCCGGAATCCATCCGAGGCCTTGCGCTGCAGCCGGAATATCCTCCGCCACAATGCGACCCAGGTAGTTGAAGCTGACCTGCCCGCTGCTCAGCTTCGACAGCTCAGTGCAGGTGTCGTCGTTGACGTACCGCAGCAGTCCGTAGCCGACACCCTTGTCGGGAGCGGCGAGCAACTGCTCCTTGACTGCCTTGATCGCCGCTCCCGCAGCAACTCCGGCGTCGAAGGCGTCGTCGATGTCGATACCGGCAAGGTCGAGGGCGACGGGGAAGGCCGCCGTGAACCAGCCGACGGTGCGTGAGAGATCGGCACCCGGGACGACGCCCTCTTCGCGGCCGTGGCCCTCGAGCTGGAGCAGTGCCGCTTCGGTGTCGATGCCCCGCTCACGGCGCCAGCGCACCAGTGCCAGAGCAAGTCCGGCCAGCAAACCGTCGTTGGCTCCGCCGCGGAACACCTCGGGCAGAGTTGTCAGCAGGGTTTCAGTGACGCCTGTAGGCACCTCCACGCGCACACGCTCGACAGTTGCCGCAACGTCGACGGACGGATCGAACGCCCGCGAACCGAGAATCGGGTCTGGAGTCGACAGCGTCTTGCGCCAACGTGGCAGTTCTGCCAGTCGCTTGTCTGATCGTGATTCCGCAGCGAGCGAGTGCGCCCAGGTACGCATGGACGTGCCCGTCGGTTCGAGCACGGGTGCACTTCCGCCACTGCGCTGAGCCCACGCGGAAATCAAGTCCGGCACGATGATTCGCCAGGAGACGCCGTCGACGATCAGGTGATGCGCAGCCATGATCAATCGGCCGGTGCGTGTGTCACCGAAGTCGATCCACACGAACTGAGCCATGACACCGGCGGCCGGATCCAACCGGCCGAGAGCGTCGTCGAGAGCACCCGATGCGATGGCCGTCAGGTCTGCGCCCGAAATCGCGGGGTCCACCAGCACCCGTCGCACCAAAGAATCCACGTCGACGGTTCCGGGCGCGGACACAGCCATGCCCGGACCACGCTGATCATCGACCAGACGCGAACGGAACATGTCGTGGTGATTGATGACGGCAGCCAGTGTGTCGACAACACCGGTCCGGTCGATGCCGAGCGGCAACTCCAGCGTCAACAACTGGTTGAAACGCTGGAAGCTGCCGGGCCGTTCGAACATGAATCGCTTGATCGGCGTGAGCGGCATCCAACCGATGCCGCCGCCTTCGATCTCGGCGAGAACAGTGATCGCATCGGCGTCGGAGCCGAAGACGGCAACCTCTGCCAACTCAGCCACCGTCTTGTTCTCGAACACGTCCTTGGGCGTGAACAGAACACCGCGGGCCTTGGCCCGGGACACCAACTGGATCGACATGATCGAGTCTCCGCCCTGAGCGAAGAACGAATCGTCGGTACCGATCTGATCGAGGCCGAGAACGTCGGCAAAGACCTCGCTGAGGACGCGTTCCATCTCGGTCGTGGGAGCACGGAACTCCTTGACCTCGAATACCGGCTCCGGCAAAGCCTTTCGGTCCAGCTTGCCGGCCGGGGTCAGCGGCATGTCGGTCAGAACCATGATCGACGCAGGCACCATGTGCGCCGGCAGGGTGCGTGAGACGAACTCGCTCAGATCCGCCGAGCTGACAGCAGATTCCTTGCCGACAAACACGTACGACACTAGCGCCGGAGCACCGGACGCCAAAGTGGTGCCCATCGTCGCGGCGAACTCGACGTCCGAATGTGCCGTCAGTGCCGCGTCGATCTCACCGAGCTCGATACGGAAGCCACGGATCTTCACCTGGAAGTCGTTGCGGCCCACATACTCAACCTGATATTGGTCAGTCCAACGCACAACATCACCGGTGCGGTACATGCGCTCACCGGGCAGGCCATGCGGGTTGGCAACAAAGCGATCCGCGCTCAATCCCGGGCGGCGATGGTATCCGCGGGTGACCTGGGGACCCGACAGGTACAGCTCACCGGCAACACCGACGGGGACGGGCTGCAGACGCGTGTCGAGAACAAACGCCGCCATGTCGCCGATGGTTCCACCGATGGTCATCCGGTCGCCCGGCATCAGCGGCACACTGACGTTGGTGACGATAGTGGTCTCGGTGGGACCGTAGACATTGAGGAACGTACGTCGACGGTTCGGCTGATCCGCCCACTTGGCCATCAGCTCCGGCGAGTACGCCTCGCCGCCGACACCAACCACCTCGAGATCGTTCAGGCCCGACGGATCCATGGAAGCCAGCGCCGCGGGCGTGATGAAAGCGTGTGTGACGCGTTCGGACTTGAACAGCGCGGTCAACTCGTCGCCGCCGAAGATCGACGTCGGGACGATCACCATGGCAGCGCCTGTCGCGACAGCCAGGAACAGTTCGAGCATCGACGCGTCGAAACTCGGCGACGCGAAGTGCAGCGTGCGGGAGTTCGGCGTCACCAGGTAGTGCTGTGCCTGCGTTGCACTGAAGCTCGCGAGGCCTGCTCCCGTAGCAACAACACCCTTGGGCAAGCCTGTTGTGCCCGAGGTGTAGATCACCCAGGCCGGATGCGCCGGAAGGACGGGGCGCACACGCTCATCTTCACGAATCGGTGAACTATCCTGCGCTGCCATTAATTCCGCGCAAACAGCACTGTCGATCGCGAGCCACTCCACGGTGTCGGTAAGCCCTGCGAGTTCAGCTTCGAAAGTCAGACCGACCGAGACGCCCGAGTCGGAGACCATATGCGCGATGCGGTCGGCCGGGTAGTGCGGATCGATGGGAACAACGGCGGCACCTGTCTTGGATACCGCCCACACCAGCAGGACCGATTCGATGGAACGCGGAATCGACACTGCGACCAGGTCTTCGGCGCCCAGACCGCGAGCGATCAGGACGCGGGCGAGGCGCGACGACCACTCGTCGACCTCGGCGTAGGTCATCGACCGATCCTGGTAGCGGAGAGCTTCGTTGGAGGGATACTGCAACGCGGTCTCGGCCAGGATGTCGGCCAACGGCTTCGGCTCGATGCCCGAGGACGCTCGGCGACTGGTCAATTCGATACGCTCAGGCGCTTCGAGGATGTTGATGTCGCCGACGGCCTGCGTCGCATCCACGGCGACGGCCTCGAGAATCCTAGTCAACCGCTCGGCGAAGGAGACAACTGTCCCCTCGTCGAAGAGATCCGTCGCATAGGTGAAGGTCGCAGTCATGCCGTGACCATCGGCAGCTTCCACCAGGGTCAACTGAAGGTCGAACTTCGCTACAGTTTCCGCGATATCAAATTCAGTGATATCGAGTCCCGGCAACGTCAGGTTATTCTGCCCCAGGTTCTGGAATGCCAAGGCAACCTGGAACAACGGGTTGTGTGCCTGCGAACGAACCGGATCGAGTACCTCGACGATCCGCTCGAACGGCACGTCTGCGTGAGCGAAAGCCGCGAGATCACTCTCACGCGCCGACGTCAGCAGATCGAGGAAACGCATCCCCGGATCGACGTCGGTACGCAGCACGAGCGTGTTGACGAACATGCCGATCAGATCGTCGAGCTGCGCTTCACCGCGACCGGCGACCGGGGTGCCGACTGCGATGTCGGTGGTGCCGGACAACCGGGCAAGAAGTGTTGCCAACGCCGAGTGCATCACCATGAACAGCGATGCCTGGTGCTCGCGACCCACAGCGGCCAGTCCGCGGTGAACATCCGCGGAAATCGGGAAGCTGTAGGTGGCTCCCCGGCCGGTGAACACGGCTGGACGCGCGCGGTCACTGGGCAAGGTGATCTGGTCCGGAACTCCGTCGAGAGCTTTGGCCCAGTAGCCGATCTGCTCTGCGAGTACGGATTCCGTGTCACCCTCGGAACCGAGAACCTCGCGCTGCCACAACGAGTAGTCGGCATACTGCACCGACAACGGCGCCCAGGTCGGGGCTTGACCCTGTGAGCGGGCGTAGTACGCGGTCATCACGTCGCGGATCAACGGACCCATCGAGAAACCGTCGGTGGAGATGTGGTGAATCACTATCGCCAGTACAAACGAGTCCTCCGCGAGCTGGAAGAGCTTGGCCCGCAATGGAACCTCAGCGGTGACGTCGAAGCCTGACGTGACGAAGTCCGTCACCGCCGCCACGATGTCGGATGCTTCGATTTGCACGGGAGCCAGATTCACCGGAACTGCCGCCACCGGCAAGATCCGCTGGTAGCCGGCACCGTCGACCTCGGGGTAGACCGTGCGCAGAACCTCGTGACGCTTCAACACGTCCACGACAGCGTCGTACAACGCCGCCTGATCCAACTCGCCAGTGAGAGTGATCGCCATCGGAATGTTGTTGGCTGCCGATTCGCGGTCCAATTGGTTGAGGAACCACATGCGCTGCTGCGCCAACGACAACGGAACCCGAACCGGACG